>JBEDHT010000222.1:0-2544 GCA_041174025.1 Pseudomonadota bacterium | reverse complement strand
ATATTTATTTTTATAATCGAAAAATCCGCGCGTCGTAGCTGAAATCAGGCAAGCCAGTCTTTTATGCAGGCGCATAAGCTGGCGTTCAGACCGGGCTCCAGACAATTGAAATTCACCGTGTCATCCATGCCACGCAACCAGGTCAGCTGACGTTTCGCCAGCTGGCGCGTCGCGGCAATGCCCTTCTCGCGCAACGCATCCCAGCCGAATTCGCCATCCAGATACTGCCAGGCCTGGCGGTAACCGACACAGCGCATCGAAGGCAATCCGGTATGCAGCGCCGGATATTTACTGCGTAATTCGGCTACTTCATCGACCAGACCGGCCTCCAGCATCTCGTCGAAACGCAGGGCAATGCGCTGATGCAGCACGCTGCGGTCATCCGGCACCAGCGCCAGCTTCAATAAACGATAAGGCAATTGCACGGATTGCTGACCGGCAAAAATCTGCGTCATCGTTTTGCCTGTAATCGCATGCACTTCGAGCGCGCGCTGTATGCGCTGGGCATCGGTAGTCTGCAATCTGTCTGCGGTCACCGGGTCGATCTCCGCCAGTTTGGCGTGCATGGCTGGCCAGCCCAGCTGTAGCGCTTCGGCATCCAGCCGCGCCCTGATCTGCGCGTCTGCCTGCGGCAGTTCGCCCAAGCCGCCCTGCAAGGCGTTGAAATACAGCATGGTGCCACCCACCAGCAAGGGCACCTTGCCGCGCGCCGAGATTTCCGCCATCAGCTGCAGCGCATCCGCACGAAAACGCGCGGCAGAATAGGATTCAGTCGGATCTATCACATCAATCAGATGATGCGGTGCCAGCTTCAAGGTTTCCGCATCGGGCTTGGCCGTGCCGATATCCATGTCGCGGTACACCAGCGCCGAATCCACACTGATCAGCTCCACCGGCAGCTTCCGGTAAAGCTCGACCGCAGCGGAAGTCTTGCCGCTGGCGGTGGGGCCCATGAGAAAGATGGCGGGCGGCAAATGACGGTCTGCGGGTTTATTCATAATGCGACCACATGCGCAGCACCTTCACGATTCTCTCCTGCTCCAGCACTTGATACACCAGACGGTGCTGGATGTTGATGCGGCGCGAACAGGAGCCGGCAAGGTCACCGACCAATCGCTCGTAAGGCGGCGGGGTTTGAAACGGGTTGATTTCGAGGATGGCAAGCAAGGCCAGCGCCTTGTCCTTGAGGCCGGCTGCAGCAAGGTTTTTCGCGTCTTTCTGCGCCGCTTTCGTGTAGCGCAACTGCCAATCGGACACGTGCTACCAGTCCAGCTTGTCGGCCAGTTCTCCGGCGGGCGTTGCCATGCCCTCGCGGATGGACTCGCGCATGCCGGGCACGGAGAGCAGGAACAGGGTTTCCTGAATGGCAGCCCAGTCCTGCTCCGACACCAGCACCGCATTATTGCGTTTGCCGGTGATCACCAGCGGCTGGTGCGAAACAGCCGCCTCATCGATCAGGCGATAAAGGTTGGATCTGGCGGTACTGGCTGACAGTGTTTGCATCTGTAATCTCCATAAGACCTACAAATGGTACGCTTTCACGTACCACTTATCAAGCCTGAAACCAGATGGATTGCCAGGCTTATTGACCACGCATGAACATCTTGTCCAGCTCGTTCATCGTCACCTGAAACCAGGTCGGGCGGCCATGATTGCACTGCCCGGAGCGCTCGGTGGCTTCCATGTCGCGCAACAAGGCGTTCATTTCGGGAATGGTGAGCATGCGGTTGGCACGCACGGCGGCATGGCAGGCCATGGTGCCGAGCAGTTCGTTGCGGCGTTCGAGCAGCGCACGGCTGGCGCCGTATTCGCGCAGGTCGCGCAGCACGTCACGCGCCAGCGCCACGGCATCGGCACCTTGCAACATGGCGGGAATGGCGCGCACAGCGAGTGTGGTGGGCGAAAGGATGGCGATATCGAAACCCAGCTGACGCAGGCTGCTATCCGCCTCTGCGAGCTGTTCCTGCACGGTGGCGACTTCGAGACGGTCGGCGCCGAAACTCACCGGCAGCAGCAAAGGCTGCATGGCGACAATATCCCGGTCCAGCGCGTTTTTGAGCTTTTCGTACATGATGCGCTCGTGCGCGGCGTGCATGTCCACCACCACCATGCCCTGCCGGTTCTGGGCCAGTATGTAGATACCGTGCAACTGGCCGACGGCGAAGCCGAGCGGATGCTCGTCTGCATTGTCACCTTGTGTGGCGCCGGATGCTGCCGGAATGAAAACATCGCTAGCCGTCTGACCGGCGGATTCGGGGCGTATACCGCCATAAAGCGTCTCGTAAAAGCCCTGCGACTCGCCTGCCCGCAAGTCCATGCTGGATTGAACTGCAAGATAAGCCGCCGGTGCAGCTGTTTGCGGGGTGAACGGGTTGAATGCAGCCTGCCCGGCACTGACCGCGGTTGCCGCACCGGTCGGCACTGCCAGCGCCTTGTGCAGGGCGTGGAAAATGAAACGGTGTACGGCCTGACTATCGCGGAAACGCACTTCGGTCTTGCTCGGGTGCACGTTGACATCGACCAGCGTGGGATCGATTTCGAGAA
>JBEDHT010000221.1:0-2583 GCA_041174025.1 Pseudomonadota bacterium | reverse complement strand
GTTATAGCTTTTATCTATTGAGGCATTATAAATAATCAATTTTGTTTATTGAGCAGTTTTACCTAAAATTGCGTTGTTCCAAATTCATCAACCAACAAGGAGGCAATATGTCATCTCTTATCAATACCCAGGTTCAACCGTTCAAGGCGCAAGCTTTTCATAACGGCCAGTTCGTCGAAGTGACCGAAGCCAACCTGAAGGGCAAATGGTCTGTCGTGATTTTCATGCCGGCTGCTTTCACGTTCAACTGCCCGACTGAAGTTGAAGACGCTGCCGACAACTACGCCGAATTCCAGAAGATGGGCGCAGAAGTGTACATCGTCACCACCGACACCCATTTCTCGCACAAGGTATGGCACGAGACTTCCCCGGCTGTCGGCAAGGCGAAGTTCCCGCTGGTCGGCGATCCGACGCACCAGCTGACCCGCGCTTTCGGCGTGCACATCGATGAAGAAGGTCTGGCACTGCGCGGTACTTTCGTGATCAATCCGGAAGGCGTGATCAAGACGCTGGAAATCCATGACAACGCGATTGCCCGTGACGTCAAGGAAACCCTGCGCAAGCTGAAGGCTGCCAAGTACGTTGCAGAACACCCAGGCCAGGTCTGCCCGGCCAAGTGGAATGAAGGTGCTGCGACGATTGCGCCTAGCCTTGATCTGGTCGGCAAGATCTAAAACACTGTTTCGGCATGCTGTGGAGGTGGTCTGCTGCGTTGCGCGGTACTCGAAATCCTCATGTACTAATCTGTACATTCCGGTTTCTGCGTTCCGTGCGCCTTGCAGCCCATCCTCCTCGCTAAGCCGAATTCAGCGTTTGCGAAAATGAAAATTTCCCCGGATGCAGATCCGGGCCGGTTTTCAGCGTGAAGCGGTCACCATGTGCGACCGCTTTGCAGTGAAAATCCATGTAGAGGAAAACCCATGCTCGATATCAATATCCAGAACCAGTTGAAGGCCTATTTCGACAAGCTGCAGCAGCCGGTCGAACTGGTGGCCAGTCTTGATGCCAGCGCCAAGGCGCAGGAGATGCGTGAAATGTTGCACGAGATTGTCGCGCTTTCACCAAAAATCAGTCTGCGTGAAGACGGTACGTCTGCGCGCCGCCCTTCTTTCAGCGTGAGTCGTGCGGGCGAAAGCGGGCGTGTGCATTTCGCCGGTATTCCGATGGGGCATGAATTTACATCGCTGGTGCTGGCGTTGCTGCAGGCAGGCGGTCATCCGCCCAAGGCCAGCGAGGAAACGCTGGAGCAGATTCGCAACATCGAGGGTGAATATCACTTCGAAACCTACATTTCGCTGTCCTGCCACAATTGCCCGGACGTCGTGCAGGCTCTCAATCTGATGGCGCTTTACAACCCCGGCATCACCCACACCATGATCGACGGTGCGATGTTCCAGGCCGAAGTCGACCAGCGCCAGATCATGGCAGTGCCGACCGTTTACCTGAACGGTGAACATTTCGATCAGGGTCGCATGGAGCTCGAGCAGTTCCTCGCTCGCATTGACACCCGCAGCGTGGCGCGCGAGGCAGAGAAGCTGAATGCCAAAGAGCCGTTCGACATGCTGATCGTCGGCGGTGGCCCGGCTGGCGCGTCGGCCGCCATTTATGCCGCACGCAAGGGCATACGCACCGGCATCATTGCAGAGCGTTTCGGTGGTCAGGTGATGGATACGCTCGGCATCGAGAACTTCATCTCGGTCAAGGAAACCGAAGGGCCGAAGCTGGTGGCGGCGCTGGAAGAGCACGTCAAGAGTTATGAAGTCGAGATCATGAACCTGCAACGTGCAGAGCAGCTGACACAGAACGGCAAGCAGTTCGAAGTCAAACTGACCAACGGCGCAGTGCTGAAGAGCAAGGCGGTGATTCTTGCTACCGGCGCACGCTGGCGTGAGCTCAACGTGCCGGGCGAAAAAGAATATCGCGGTCATGGCGTGGCCTACTGCCCGCACTGTGATGGCCCGCTGTTCAAGGGCCAGAAAGTGGCAGTGGTGGGCGGCGGCAACTCCGGTGTCGAGGCCGCCATCGACCTCGCCGGTTTCGTGGCGCATGTCACGCTGATCGAGTTCGGCGAGCAGTTGCGTGCCGATGCCGTTCTGCAGAAAAAGCTCAACAGTCTGCCCAATGTCGAGATCATCTGCCAGGCGCAGACGACCGAGATCACAGGTGCTGGCGGCAAGGTCAACGGCCTTACCTACATCGACCGTGCAACCGGGGCTTCGCGTCATGTCGAACTGGCCGGCGTATTCGTGCAGATCGGCCTGGTACCCAACACCGATTGGTTGAAGGACACGGTCAACCTGAGCAAGTACGGCGAAATCGAGGTGGACAACCACGGCATGACTTCGGTGCCAGGCGTATTTGCCGCAGGCGATGTCACTACCATCCCTTACAAGCAGATCGTGATTGCAGTAGGCGATGGCGCCCGCGCAGCGCTGGGTGCATTCGATTACCTGATCCGCCAATAGTCATGCATGCAGAACGCAGCTAAAAGCTGCCGGAAAATGCAAAGTGCGACGGGGGCTAACCGCCCCCGTTTTTTTTGTAAATTTCATGATACACAGCATGGGGTGAATGGGTGTAAGC
>JBEDHT010000220.1:0-4751 GCA_041174025.1 Pseudomonadota bacterium | reverse complement strand
ACCGGGCCTTTTCCAGTTTGCTGCCAGCCTCACTGCCAGCGACCACATAATCGGTTTTACTGGAAACGCTGCCAGCCACCTTGCCGCCGGCGTCTTCGATCAGCGCCTTTGCTTCGTCACGCGACATGTTAGGCAGCGTGCCGGTCAACACCAGCGTTTTGCCGGCAAGTACACCGCCGCCGCTGTTGCCCTGCCCTTCCTCCCAGCAGATACCGGTCTCGATCAGGGCATTGATCACCTCCCGGTTGTGCGCCTCGGAGAAAAACTGCACGATGGAATCGGCCACGATCGGGCCGACATCCGGAACCTGTTGCAATTTTTCCGCATCGGCATCGAGCAGGTCCTGCAGTCTGCCGAAATATTTCGCCAGATCCTTGGCTGTTGCTTCGCCGACATTGCGGATACCCAGAGCAAAGATAAAACGCGCCAATGTGGTCTTTTTGCTGTGCTCCAGGGCATCGACGATGTTGTTCGCGGATTTTTCCGCCATGCGGTCCAGATTCGCGAGCGTCGAAACATCGAGCCGGTAAATGTCAGCCAGCGTGTGGACAAGCCCGGCATCGACGAGCTGATCCACCAGCTTTTCGCCCAGCCCCTCGATATCCATCGCCCGGCGCGAGGCAAAATGCAGAATCGCCTGCTTGCGTTGCGCTGCACAGAAGAGCCCGCCGGTACAGCGGGCAATCGCCTCATCCTGCTGCCGTACGACATGCGAGCCGCAAACAGGACAACGATGTTCGATGGCTGCCAGCAGATTGTAGGGTTGCGTGCCCTGCTGCCGGCGGTCGATAAGCACGCCGACCACTTCGGGAATCACGTCGCCGGCACGTCGCACGCTGACGGTGTCACCGATACGCACGTCCTTGCGGTCAATTTCATCCTGGTTGTGCAATGTGGCATTGGTCACCGTCACGCCGCCGACAAACACCGGCTTCAAGCGGGCAACCGGCGTTATTGCACCGGTTCGTCCGACCTGTACGTCGATTGCCAGCACCTCGGTCAAGGCTTCCTGCGCGGGAAATTTATGGGCAACCGCCCAGTGCGGTTCACGCGAGCGGAACCCCAATTCGCGCTGCAGCGCCAGAGAATTGACCTTGTAAACCACGCCGTCGATGTCGTAAGGCAGGCTGTCGCGCCTGGAGGCAACGGCCCGGTGAAAAGCCACCAGAGGTTCGGCGCCCAGCCCGGTGATGCGTTCGTCACAAACCGGAAAGCCGAAACGCTGCAGCGCGTCAAGTAATTCGCTGTGTGTGGCAGGTACGTTCCAGCCCGTGGTTTCGCCGATACCATAAACAAAACAGGAAAGCATGCGCTGTGCGGTGATTCTGGAGTCCAGCTGGCGTACTGCACCGGCTGCCCCGTTGCGCGGATTGACCAGGGTGGGTTTACCCTGTCTGCGCTGGCGCTCGTTATAGCGTTCGAAATCCGCACGGCGCATGTAGACCTCACCGCGCACTTCCAGCACTTCAGGCGCATCGCCTTGCAAGCGCAGTGGTATTTGGCGGATGGTGCGAATGTTCTGCGTGACATCCTCACCGACTTCTCCATCGCCGCGAGTAGCTGCCTGAACCAGCAAGCCATTCTCGTAACGCAAGCTGATGGCAAGCCCGTCGAATTTCAGTTCGGCAGCATATTCAACCGGCGGATCGCTTTCTGCCAGCCCCAGCTTCTTGCGCGTTCTGGCGTCAAAGGCGCGCGCGCCTTCGGGGCTGATGTCCGTTTCGGTTTCAATTGAAAGCATGGGCAGGCGATGGCGCACCGGCAGCAGTTCCGGCAAGGGTGCGCCACCCACCCGCTGGGTCGGCGAGTCCGCGACCATGAGTTCAGGATGAGCCTGCTCCAATGCCTGTAACTCGCGAAACAGGCGATCGTATTCGCTGTCAGGCACGGTAGGCGCATCGAGCACGTAATACTGGTGATCGTAAACACGGATCTGTTCGCGTAATGACGCGATCTGCCTTGCGGCTGCTTCAGAGTTCTGCATCAATCAGGAAAATAAACGTAAAGCGGTGGGGCTGCCCGGCACAATGCCACGGGTCAGCATTTTTGCCTGGATGACTTTCAATTGCTGGCGAATTTTTTCGATCTGCGCTTCACCAAGCACGCGCTGATGGTCATCGACCAGACTGGCGCCGAGGCTTTTCTCCATTTGCCGCGCCGTCAGCACCATCTGGTTGAATGTTTCCAGGCAGTTTTTCACTCGCGGGATATCGAGTTGAAATGTAATGCCGTAGATGACCGAGGTGCGGAGCATCTCTGCGTTGAACGGATTGTTGTCGCGATTAACGACCGAGAACAGGCGTAACCCCTCCTCGTTCGAACTTTGAAAGCTGCCATCCGTTCCAAGTTCGAGCCCGTTGGCTTCGGCAAGTCCCCTGAATTTGGTGCCGGTGAACGGCCCGTTACCGCCCTGTATGAGGTGAAAGCCAACCATCTGGTCGACATCGATACAGAACTGATCGAGCTCATTGGCCATCTGCCACGCATCGCATTCAGGCTGCCAGGTCAGCTCTGCTTGCACTCTGGCAGCAAGCCGCTCCACCTCATGCCGGAAACGATCCAGCATGTTCTGTGAGACAAAACCGGCCCGGTCGGCCAACTGCAAACGGCAGCTTGCCATGGTAAAAACCGTGGCATCCTGTTGCGGCCCGATCGAATGCCAGACACCGGTGGAATCCAATCCATGCATTGCCTTGGGTTTGTCGATGTCGGTAACTGTTGCCAGAAATTCATGCAGCCTGCTGCCTGTAACCGCTTCAGGCAATGTCAGTAACGCGACCATATCTACCAGCAAATCGTTTTCCGGACTCAGCACCACAGCAGCCCGCTTGGCAGGTTCCAACACCTGATCTTCCCTGTCCGTTGGCAAAGGCTCTTCTGCTTGCGCCCGCGCTTCTGCTTCAACGGGCGGTTCGGCATGAGCCTTATTCATGGCATGCTCAGGCTCACTGGCGTCAGCGTCCGCATGATTGTCTGTATCTTCCGGCGCAGTTTTCTCAAAATCCGGTTCAACTTTTTGTGGCTCAGGCGTTTTGGTCTCTACGGGTGCAGAGTCCATCGGTGCGGGTTCAGCCGGTTTGACACGGGTGATCACGACAGCCGTCTCTTCGAGCTCGTCCTCAGGCTGCATCGGACCACGCGGCTGTTGCTCCTCCTTCAGGATGGCGCTGGCGTCGAACTCGAATTCATCGTTCAGCAAGGCGTCGCCTTTGGGCGCGCCAAAACGACGAATGGTTTCGTTTCTGAACTTGCGTTCCTGCCACCAGTTGAAGGCGATTACGCCGAAGATAATGACGATGCCGAGTGCGAGCAAGGCCAGTTGCAAATCATTCATGTCTGTTCCATCTCCCAGCGTTATACCAGCGCCTGATCATGCATCTGCATGGCTGCCTCAATGTCGACCTCGACGATTCGTGAAACACCGGATTCCTGCATGGTGACGCCGATCAGCTGCTGTGCCATTTCCATGGTTATTTTATTATGGCTCACAAATAAAAACTGTGTGCGCTCGGACATTTTTTTGACCAGATTGCAAAAACGTTCAGTATTGCTGTCATCCAGCGGCGCATCGACTTCATCCATCAGACAGAACGGCGCCGGATTGAGCCGGAACAGCGCGAACACCAAGGCCAGCGCAGTAAGTGCCTTTTCGCCGCCGGAAAGCAGATGGATGGTACTGTTCTTTTTGCCGGGCGGCTGCGCGAAGACCTGCATGCCGGTATCCAGTATTTCCTCGCCCAGCAGTTCCAGTCTGGCCTGACCGCCGCCGAACAAAAGGCTGAACAGTTCGCCGAAGTTACGGTTGGCCTCATCGAAAGTCTGCTGCAAACGGCTTCGTGTTTCCCTGTCGATGCGGCGAATGGCATCCTCCAGCGTTGCAACCGCTTCGGTCAGGTCTGCCGACTGGCTGTCGAGGTAAGTCTTGCGCTCACGTTCGCTGGCAAGTTCCTGAATCGCTGCAAGATTGACCGGCCCCAGCGTTTCGATCTGCTGCGCAATCGAACCGACTTTTGCTTCCAGCTCGGAAAGCTTGATGTTGACCGGCAAATCCTGTGCCAGAACAGCCTCATCCAGCCGGCCGGCAATCAGAGCCTGCTGACACTGCTCGAAATGCAACCGCGCCTCCTGCTCGAAAAGCCGGGATTGCTCCAGCTTGTCACGCAAGGGATGCAGCATCTGTTCGTTCTGCATGCGGTTGCGCTCCTGATCCTGCAATTCACTTTCGGCCTGCGCAAGCTGATTGCGCACTTCAGCCAGCGCTGCCTCAGCGAGTTGTTTGCGAGTCAACGCCTGGTCGAGCTGGGTTTTCAAGCCTTCCATGCGTGCTGCTTCAAGCATCGCCAAGGTATCCTGCCGACGCATGGCCAATGATTTCAACTCTTCACGCGAAGATTGAAGTCTTTCATTTAATTCATTGATATTATTTGATATAAGCTTTTTGTTAAATATCTTTTCCTGTGCTGCACGTTCGGCGCTTTGCAGGCTCTGACGCGCGGTGTTCAGGGCGTTCTGCGCGTCTTCACGCAGTTGCAGCAATTCATCGCACCTCTGCTTCAGCTCAGGCAACTGCTGCTCTGCCTGCGCGATGCGCGCCTGCATTTCGGTGCTTTGCCTGGTGGAGATTTCCAGTTTGCCAGTCAGCGTCAACTGCTCCTGCTCGATCACCCGCTTTCTTTCGCTTGCGTGCTGCAGTTGCTGGTCCAGCCGCTGGATTTCAAGCGTGTGCTGATGCACGCGCTGATGATGCTCGC
>JBEDHT010000219.1:0-5537 GCA_041174025.1 Pseudomonadota bacterium | reverse complement strand
ACGCTCAGCCTGAGCGATCCTGTACTGAAAAAATCAAAAAGGGGCGTAATGCCCCTTTTTGATTTTGCTCCATTTAATAGGCGCTGACTAAACAAGTTTCTGCTAGCGCTGATCCATGGGTTTGAAGTCACGTCGGGGCTGGCCTGTATACAACTGACGTGGCCGTCCAATTTTTGATTCGCTGTCCGAAATCATTTCATTCCACTGCGAAACCCATCCAGCCGTTCTTGCCATGGCAAAAATCGCCGTAAACATGGAGTTGGGAATACCCATTGCCCGCATGACGATCCCGGAATAGAAGTCCACATTCGGATAGAGCTTCCTGCTGACGAAGTAGTCGTCTTCCAGTGCGATTTGTTCGAGTTTGATAGCGAGCTTGAACATCGGGTCATCGTGCAGCCCAAGCTCATCGAGCACCTGATGACAGGTTTGTCTCATGATGGCTGCGCGAGGGTCCATGTTTTTGTATACGCGATGACCAAAACCCATGAGACGGAAAGAATCGGATTTATCCTTGGCGCGTTTGATGAATTCGCCGATGCGGCTGACATCGCCGATTTCTTCCAGCATTTTGAGCGTTGCCTCATTGGCGCCACCGTGTGCAGGACCCCACAGGGATGCGATACCCGATGCTACACAGGCAAAAGGGTTGGCTCCGCTTGAGCCGGCGAGCCGGACCGTGGATGTTGAGGCATTTTGCTCATGATCCGCGTGCAGGATCAGGATACGCTCGAATGCCTTTGACAATATGGGGTTCGGCACGTACTCCTCGCATGGCGTGGCAAACATCATGTGCATGAAGTTTTCGGCGTAATTGAATCTGTTTTTCGGATACATGAACGGTTCGCCGATATTGTATTTATAGCTCCATGCGGCGATGGTCGGCACCTTTGCCAGCAGACGGCATGCCGAAATTTCACGGTTTTTCGGGTCGCGGATATCAAGCGCCTCGTGATAGAAGGCTGACATCGAACCGACAATGCCGACCATGACGGCCATCGGATGTGCGTCGCGTCTGAATCCCCGGAAAATATTGTTGAGCTGATCGTGCAGCATGGTGTGCTGCATGATTTTTTCCGTGAACTGTTGTTTTTCCGCTGCGTTAGGCAATTCGCCATACATCAGCAAATACGACACCTCGAGAAAATCGCAGTGCTCAGCCAGCTGTTCAATCGGATAACCTCGGTAATAAAGCAGCCCTTCTTCGCCATCGATATAGGTAATCTCTGAATGACATGATGCAGTCGACAGAAAGCCCGGGTCGTAGGTAAAGATCCCGTGTTTAGCCAGACTGCGTATATCGATGACATCGGGTCCGAGGTTGCCGGACAATATCGGCAGATCAATCGGCGCTAAACCGTTATCAAATGTAAGCGTGACTTTTGTAGGTTTCATCTTTGGTATCAATCAAAATCAAAACTGGTAAGGTGCCATTCAGCTAGCATAAATCGCACCTAGAATTCTTGGACCTTTGGCGCCGGTTGCGGACGGCAGGTTTCCTGGCCTGCGCAGCATCGCTTGTTCAGCCAGCCATGCAAAGGCAGCAGCTTCGACGGTGTTCGCTGCGATGCCCAATACATCGGAAAGCTCGATTTTCACAGGGCGAAGCAATTCGCGCAAGCGCCTGAGCAAGCAAAGATTGTACGCACCACCACCACAGACGTAGATTTCCTCTGCATTGCCGCAATATTGATTTATCGCTGATGCGATGCTGAGTGCGGTCAGCTCAAGTAATGTCCGTTGAACATCTTCTGCCTGATATTGCGGATTCAAATGCGCTTGCAGCCATTCCAGATCGAACAGATCCCGGCCCGTGCTTTTTGGAGGTGGCATCGTGAAAAATGCTTCATCCAGCATTTGCTCCAATAGTCCGGGAATCACTCTGCCGCCAGCAGCCCATGTGCCGTTTTCATCATAAGTTTTTTGCTTGCAATGCATTATCCAGGCGTCCATCAGCATGTTGCCCGGGCCTGTATCAAAACCGGTGACCTCGCTATTTGCCGGCAGATAGCTGAGATTGGCGATGCCGCCAATGTTGAGCACGACGCGGTTGATGGATGGATGGCTGAATGCAGCACGATGAAAAGCCGGTACTAATGGTGCGCCTTGCCCGCTCGCTGCGATATCGCGACTGCGGAAATCAGCGACGACGGTCAAGCCGGTTAATTCGGCGAGCAGTGCGGGGTTGAAAATCTGCAGGGAGAATCCGGCTTCCGGCCGGTGCCGGACGGTTTGCCCATGACAGCCCACAGCGCTGATGTCCGGTCTGGATATTGCGGATTTTTCCAGTAACTGCTGAACAGCGTCAGCGTATAGGTGACTTAATTTGTTGCTTGTCAGAGCAACACGTTCCAGCTCGTTTATGCCGACTCTGTGCAGATCGAGCAATTCTTCGCGTAGCGCTTTGTCGTAAGGCAAAAAATGAGAATGCTCGACCTTGAATGTGTTGCCGTTTGTGACAAGCAAGGCGGCATCAACGCCATCCAGACTGGTGCCGGACATCAGTCCGATGTAAAGCTTTGCGGCCACAATCTGAAACTGTCAGGCCTGCCGTTAAGGCTCAATTATTCAGCAGATGCGAGTGTGTCAGCACTCAACAAATTGAGCTGGGCGAGCAGAGGTCTGCTGGAAGCAAGGAAATCAGCCTTGTACTTCGATGGAATGGGCGAAGCGGTTGGCAAGGCGACCTTGAGCGGGTCGCGGTGCTGCCCGTTGACCAGAAGTTCGTAATGCAGGTGTGGGCCGGTTGCCAGACCACTCATGCCGACTGCCCCGATGATCTGACCTTGCGATACTCGCTGGCCGCTACGCAAGCCGGGAGAGAAACGCGAAAGATGAGCATAGAGCGTGCTCATGTTGTTCTGATGCTTGAGAATGACTACATTGCCATAGCCGCCCTTGACGCCTACAAAGCTGACAATGCCATCGGCGACTGCTTTGATGCGTGTGCCGGTTGGTGCTGCGTAGTCAACGCCTTTGTGAGCGCGCATTTTCTGCAGTACTGGATGAAAACGGCCAAGGCTGAACCCGGAGCTGATGCGCGAAAACTCCAGCGGTGAACGCAGGAAAGATTTGTGCAGGCTCTTGCCTTCAGGCGTGTAGTAGTTGACTTGACCTTCATGGTTGCGATATATGATGGCGCGATGGGTTTTGCCCTGATTCGTGAACTCTGCCGCCAGCACCAGGCCAGCTTTGACCAGCTGACCATCCTTGTATTGCGATTCGTAAACGACATTGAAGCGATCGCCCTTGCGCAAATCGCTGTGGAAGTCGATTTCGCTCGAGAAAATCTCGGCTATTTGAATGGCAATCTGGTCGGGTATCCCGGCCGCATCTGTGGCTGCGAAGAGTGAGCTGCTGATCTCCGAAGACTTCAGTGTCGGCAACGTTTCCAGTGCAGTGGCTTTTCTTTCAGCTTGGTAGCCTTGATCTGTGCGTTCTACGACCAGCGAATTAGCGTAGTCGATTTCATACTCCAGCCGTAAAAGTTCGCCATCAAGATTGGTTTCTGCGCTGATGGTACGGCCCGGGCGAAGCTGGCTGAACAAAGGAGCGGCATCCGGGTGCTGGCGCAGGAATGTGAGCGCTTCGGGATTGCTTATGTTGAGTCGTCTCAGCAGGCTGGCCAGGGTGTCGTCGCGCCGCACTTGCTCGACTTGCCAGTAGGAATCGCTGGAGAAGCCGGTAGCTGCCGTTGTGATCGAAAGCGCATCTGTGCTGGCTTGAGGAAGAATGACTTCTTCAATGACGGTGCTGATTTCAATGTCATCTGTGATGGTCTGCGGCGCAATAGCGAAAGCAGCAAAGATGCCGAATAGCGGCAGACTTGAAAGTGCCAGTAACCAGCGTAGTCGCAGCTTGCGTTCTTTTAAATTGAATTTTTGCGCTAAGATATTGGTTTTGCTCGCGGGCATAAGCAATCTCTGAATTTACTGGTTAGGCCAGTGATGGTAACAGAAAAGCCCGGCGTGTTGAACACATGCATAAAAAGTGGCAGTAAAGGGTTTTGATGAGTACATATGACATAGAAGAAAATCTTGCGGTGATCAAACGCGGATGCGATGAGCTGCTGATTGAGCAGGAGCTGGTCGAAAAGCTGAAGAAGGGTCAGCCCTTGCGCGTCAAGGCTGGTTTCGACCCTACTGCACCGGATCTGCATCTCGGGCATACCGTGCTGTTGAACAAGTTGCGGCAGTTTCAGGACCTTGGTCACCATGTTCTTTTTTTGATTGGCGACTTTACCGGAATGATCGGCGATCCGACCGGCAAAAGCGTAACCCGTCCGCCCTTGACCGAGGCGCAGGTGCAGGAAAACGCCAAATCCTACGCTACGCAGGTGTTCAAGATACTCAAGCCTGAGCAGACTGAGGTGGTGTTCAACTCCACATGGCTGAACGGCTTGGGAGCGGCCGGCATGCTGAAGCTGGCAGCCAGCTACACTGTGGCACGCATGCTGGAGCGCGATGATTTCACCAAGCGCTACAAGGCCAATCAGCCGATAGCGATACACGAGTTTCTCTATCCTTTGCTGCAGGGTTATGACTCTGTTGCATTGAGGTCTGATGTCGAGTTGGGCGGAACTGACCAGAAATTCAACCTGCTGATGGGGCGTGAACTGCAGAAACAGGCTGGGCAGAGTCCGCAGTGCGTGCTGACCATGCCATTGCTGGAGGGGCTGGATGGTGTCAATAAAATGTCGAAATCCCTGGGCAACTATATTGGTGTGGCAGAACCTGCCAATACCATTTTCAGCAAAATCATGTCGATCTCAGATGAACTCATGTGGCGTTATATAGAGCTGCTTTCTTTTGAGAGTCTGAATACCATTTCTGACTGGAGGCGATCCGTCGAGCAGGGTGCCAACCCAAGAGACGTTAAAGTGCGCTTTGCCCAGGAGCTGGTCCAACGTTTCTATTCCAGACAGGATGCCGAAGTTGCGCTGGAGGATTTTGTCAATCGTTCCAGGGGTGGCATTCCCGACGATGTACCCGAGGTTTCTTTGTCGATAGATGGTGATTCAATAGGCGTAGCGCAAATGCTCAAACAGGCAAACCTGGTGGCAAGCACCTCAGAGGCTTTTCGCGCCATCGAGCAGGGCGGCATCAAGCTGGATGGTGAAAGGGTTACAGAAAAGGCGCTTGCTTTGGGCAAAGGTGTCACGGTAGTGGCTCAGGTGGGCAAGCGCAAGTTCGCTCGCATCACGATAAATTAAGACAAATGTAATTACTTTGTAAAAAAGCCAAAAACGCTATTGACCCAATTTTATAGTTCTGTAGAATGCGCGCCTTCGCTTCAACAACAAAGCGGGCGGCGGTAAGTCAGGCAAATAAAAAATTGTTTTCCTGCTTGACCGATCAGACAGTGTCTGTATAATGCGCCCTCTCGTTGCTGATGCGACGAAGCAGTAAAAAGTAATACCGCTCTTTAAAAACCTGAACAATCGATAAGTGTGAGTGCTTGTAGATGAGGGGTCACCTGATGGGCTGTTTGGCTTAGGCTGAATGGGTCTGCAGAAAGGTGACGCTCAAGATACAAGT
>JBEDHT010000218.1:0-5194 GCA_041174025.1 Pseudomonadota bacterium | reverse complement strand
ACCCGACCATGATGTATTCCTCGGCGATTTTCGATCACGCGGAAATGTCGCTGGAACAGGCCTCGATCAGCAAGCTTGACCGCATCTGCCGCAAGCTGGATTTGAAGCCGGACGACCACGTGCTGGAAATCGGCACCGGCTGGGGCGGTTTCGCCATTCACGCAGCCGGGCACTATGGTTGCAGGGTGACGACAACCACCATCTCGCAAGCGCAGTTCGACCTTGCCATTGAGCGCGTAAGAGAGGCAGGGCTGCATGACAAGGTGACAATTTTATTGAAGGATTACAGGGAGTTGGAAGGACAATTTGACAAACTGGTTTCAATCGAAATGATCGAAGCAGTCGGTCATCAGTATTACGACACCTACTTCGCCGCCTGCGCCAGGCTACTGAAACCGGAAGGCATGATGCTGTTGCAGGGCATCACCATTGCCGACCAGCGCTACGAGTCGGCGAAAAAATCGGTTGATTTCATCCAGCGTTACATCTTTCCCGGCAGTTGCATACCCTCCGTGACTGCATTGCTAGACAGCATCACGCGCGCTTCCGACCTGCGTCTGTTCAACCTCGAAGACATCGGCCCGCATTACGCGCGCACGCTGGCCGAGTGGCGTCATCGTTTCTTTGCCAATATCGAGCAGGTGCGGGCGCTCGGCTACCCGGAAGAATTCATCCGCATGTGGGAGTTCTACCTTTGCTATTGCGAAGGCGGTTTCGAGGAACGCGCACTGGGCGACGTTCACATGCTGCTGGTGAAGCCGCGCAACCGCAAGGCGCCGCTACTGCCGGCGATGAACTGAGCTTGATGTTGGCCTGAGCTTTATGCCGGCCCGAGCTTGATGGCTCACCAGGTTTGAGCTGTAACCAGAGCCTGCCGCATTTCGACTCAGGCCAGTTTTCGCGCTGCGATACGCTGCATCATGGCGGGTTTCGGCTCCGTGATCTACCCCTGCTCGAAGGCAAGCACGGCAAGGCCGCTACCGAATATCTCTTTCAACTCATTCTCGCGCAGCAGAAAATCCGGGTTGGTTGGCCTGCCGTAAGCTTCATGCCCCTGCATAAAGGTTTCGTAGATGAGCAGGCCGCCTGCTTTCAGGCTGTCGCGCAAGTGCGGGAACAGGGGCCGGTGCAGGTAACGGCAGACCACAATCGCATCGAATTGCTGCCCGGCATAAGGCCAGGCGGCGTTTTCCAGATCGGCCGTGTTGCAGGTGATACCGTCAATGCCGCGCATGACGGCGAGTGCATCGGCATCGCGGTCTACCACTTCCACAACAAAGCCCTGCTGCGCCAGCCAGCGCGCGTTACGTCCTTTACCGGCCGCAACGTCTAGCACCCGTCCGCCCGGCCTGATCTGCCCTGCATGCCGGCATAACCAGTCCGAAGGCGCTTCCGCGAGGTCTGTTCTCAATAAGGTAAAGTGGGCCATCAACCGGGTCTCCCGGTGACTTGCTGTTCGAACACGTGGATATCGGCGGCACGCAGCACCACTTCAGTCCTGATGCCGGTGTCGAGCGCCAGTTCTTCCGCCAGACGCGCAGTCACATCAATCCTGAACATCACGCTGGTATCCGCCAGTTGCAGAAACAGCCTGACCTGATCGCCCATGGTCAGCATCTTTACCACTGTCACAGGCAGCCGGTTCGTCTGAGGCGCGATTTCCTTGCGCGAGATGGCGCGGAAACGGATACCGGCATCGGCGATCACCCAGCTGACACGGTCACCCCGGCGCAAATGCGGCTGGCGAGGAATCTCGATTCGATGGCCGGCCAGGTCGAGCGCGGTGATGGCGTCGGCACCATCCTGCTCAAGCACCACCGATTCAAAGATATTGCGCAGGCCCAGCAACATGGCAGCATCCTCGCTGACCGGGTGGCTCAATACCGTTTTCGGCTCGCCGCTTTGCAGCGTGCGTCCCTGGCTCAGCAAGGTGATGCGATCCGCCAGCATCAACGCCTCCTGCAAGTCGTGCGTGACCAGCACCACCGGCATCGCCAGGCCGCTGCGCAGCTCGACAATCTCGGTGTAGAGTTTTTCGCGCGTGGCTGCATCGACGGCAGAAAACGGTTCGTCCAGCAGCAGTACGCGCGGGCTCGCCGCCAGCGCGCGGGCCAGCGCAACGCGTTGCTGCTGACCGCCGGAAAGTTCAGCCGGACGGCGCTTGGCCAGACCGCCGAGATGAACGCGTTCCAGCCATTCATGCGCAATACGGCTGCGCTCGCCGGCCGGTAAGTGGTGCAATGCCGTTTCGACATTACCGAGCGCGTGCATGTGAGGAAACAAGCCGTAATGCTGGGGCACATAACCTACTCTGCGCTGCTGGGCGGTGACATGCCGGCGCCCGTCAGCCCAGAGCAGATCGCCGCTGCGGATATGGCCCTGCTGCACGCGAACCAGCCCTGCAATCATGCGCAACAGGGTTGATTTTCCGCTACCGGAAGGCCCCACCAGCGCCATCAGCTGGCCGGCCCGGCATTCCAGTCCGGCGTCGAGCGGAAACGGTGCGTTTTGCCTGACCTGCACGGCAAGATCAAGATTGCGGCTAGACATGTGAGCGCATGCCCTGCTTCATGCCTGGCTTCAACAGGCGCCTGGAAAGGCTGTTGGCGATTGCCAGCACGGCAACCGAGAAGATCAGAAGAATCAGCGACATCTGCCCTGCCGCTTCCAGATCGAAAGCCTGCACGCGATCATAGATGCTGATGGCGATGGTGCGCGTCTCGCCCGGCAGATTGCCGCCTACCATCAGGACCACGCCGAATTCGCCAAGCGTATGGGCGAAAGTCAGCACCAGCGCGGTCAGCATGCCGGGCCAGGCCAGCGGGATTTCCACCGTCAATAGCTGACGCCAGCGCGACATGCCGCAACAGGCTGCCGCATCGCGGATTTCCTGCGGGATTGCCTCGAATGCGCGTTGCATAGGCTGCACGGCGAAAGGAATATTGACGATCATGGAAGCGATCAGCAATCCGGAAAAATGGAACACCACGCCGTGTCCGGTCAGCTCGACCAGCCAGCGGCCGATAAAGGAATCGTTGCTCAAACCCACCAGCAGGTAATAGCCGACCACGGTAGGCGGCAGCACCAGCGGTACGGCCAGCGATGCCTCCAGCAAGGATTTGCCGGGGAACTGCGCGGTGCTGAGCCAGCGTGCGGCGAACATCGCAAGCGGCAGCAACAGCAGCACGGTAAAAATCCCGAGCTTGATGGAAAGCCAGAAAGCGACCCAATCCATCAATGCGGCTCCTGCGGCAATTCAAAACCATAGCGCTGAAACACTGCGCGTGCAGCGGGTTGCTGCAGGTAACGATAGAAATCCCGCGCCACCGGTCCGGCATTCTTCATCAATACCATGCGCTGACGCAGGGGTTGATGCAGCGTGTCCGGCAGCATCACGTAGTTCACCCGCGATTCGACCTGCGGCGTTTTCACCAGCGAGAGCGCGACAATCCCGCCCTGGGCCGAACCGCTGGTGGCAAACTGCGCTGCCTGCGACACGTTCTCGCCCAGCACCAGATATGGCTGCAGGTCCTGCCACAGGCCGCGCGCGCGCAACACCTCCTCCGCGCGCTTGCCATAAGGCGCATGTTCCGGATTGGCAATGGCGAAGCGGCCCGGGTTCGCTGATTTCAACATCGCAGCCACGCCCTGCAGTTCAGCATCCGGCACCAGTCTGCCGCCTTTCGGCGCAATCAGCACCAGCCGCCCCAGGGCGTAAAGCAAACCGGCATCCAGCGTTTTGCCTGCCGCAGAGAGCTCGGCGACATAGCTTTCATCGGCCGAAAGAAAGAGCTGGAAAGGCGCGCCGTGAAGTATCTGTGTCGCCAGCAGGCCGGAAGAACCGAAGGTGAGACCAAGTTTGTGTCCGGTGGCACGGGCATAGTCGTCTGCCAGTTTCTCCAGCGCAAATTTGAGATCGGAGGCAGCAGCGATGCGCACGGTCTCGGCAAAAGCGCTGGTCGTGAAGCCGGACAGCAGAACAAAAGCCAGTGAAATGATGGTGTGGAGCAGCCTGCGCATGGTTACAATAAGTCTTTTTGTCTTGGTTGCATTTTATGCCAGAAACAGCTTTTTCCGGGGGCTATTCAAAGCGGCATGCAGATTAATCTCGCACAACTGATCTGGCAGGATGGCCAACCGCTTTCGCAGCAATTTGGCGACATCTATTTCTCCCGCGACAGCGGGCTGGCCGAAACGCAGCACGTCTTTCTGCAGCACAACGGCCTGCCGCAGCGCTGGCAAGGCATGCAACAAAACGTGTTCACGATTGCCGAAACCGGTTTCGGCACCGGGCTGAATTTTCTCTGCGCCTGGGAGGCATGGCAACGCAACGCGCCTGCGGGCGCGCGGCTGCACTTCGTCAGCTGCGAGAAATTTCCGCTCAGCCCGGCCGACCTTGAAACCGCGCTGCACATGTGGCCGGATCTGTCGCCGCTTGCAGCACAACTCTGCGCGCAATACGGCCATTTCAGTGCCGGCATGCACCGGCTCACATTCGCGCAGGGCCGCGTGGTTCTCACCCTGTTGATCGGCGATGCCAGCGCCATGCTGGCGCAACTCACCGCCCAGGTGGATGCCTGGTTCCTCGACGGCTTCGCGCCATCGCGCAACCCGGAAATGTGGCAGCCGCAGCTTTTCATGCAAATGGCCCGCCTCTCCCATCAAACAACCACGTTTGCCACTTTTACCAGTGCCGGTGTTGTCCGCCGCGGCCTCGAACAGGCCGGGTTCCGGGTTGAAAAGACTGCCGGTTACGGCCGCAAGCGCGAAATGCTGTGCGGCCGATATCAAGCACAGGCAGAAATACCGGGCCGCACGCAGCGACAGGCACAGAACGCGATTGTCATCGGCGGCGGCATCGCCGGTTGTGCCAGCAGCCATGCGTTGGCACAGCGCGGCTGGCAGGTCACGCTGATCGAGCGCCACGACAGCGTGGCGGCCGAAGCCTCCGGCAATCCGGCCGGCATGCTCTACCCACGCCTGGCGATGCAGCCGACCGTCATGAGCAGGCTGGCGTTGAGCGGTTTTCTCACCAGCATGCGTCTGATCAAGTCGCTGGATTTGCCTGCGGGCAGTTTCGACGCCTGCGGTCTGTTGCAACGGGGCTTCGATCAGCGCGAAGCTGAGCGCAACCGTGCCATCGCCGGATTGGGGCTGCCTGAAAGCCTCGTGCGATGGGTAGATGCTTCAGAAG
>JBEDHT010000217.1:0-2520 GCA_041174025.1 Pseudomonadota bacterium | reverse complement strand
GGTCAGCGAGCAGTATTTTTGCACTTCATACAGCCGCGCGACTGAGGCGATCGCCAGCGGGTTTTCCTGTCCATCTACGACGCGCGTTTGCAGCGCGGAATACACCTCATTGAAGCTGATGCCCGAGGGCGCTGCGCCCAGCGATTCGAACAGCGAGATCCACAGCTTGCCGATCGGTACACGGATTTTCATGCTCGACAGATCAGCTACGCTGGCAATCGGCTTGACGTTGTTGGTGATCTGGCGAAAGCCGTTGTCCCAGATGCGATCCATCACCACTAGCCCTGCGCCTGTGATCTGCGCGCGAATATGCTTGCCCAGATCGCCATCCATGCCCTGCCAGACTTGATCATACGTTTTGAAGGCGAAGCCGACGCCGGACAGTGCTGCCTTGGGTACCAGCGACGACAGCGCATTTGCACCCGAGACGGAAAAAAATTCCAGCGCGCCGCTGCGTAGCTGAGTGAACATCGCCGGGTCACCACCGAGCTGATTATTGGGGAATACGCGAATATTCAGCTTGCCATCGGTTTGCTCCTTGATCGCTTTGGTGGCCTCGATCAGTCGTGCCGACAGCGGGTGCGTGGCAGGCAGGTTGGTGCCGAACTTGAACTCGAATTCTGCAGCGTGGGCGGTGTGGACCCAAGGGCCAGTGATCGCGGCGGCACCGCTGGCGATCAGAAAGTCACGGCGGGTAAATGGGGTCATGATGCGCTCCTTTGTTGTTATTCGTCGCCGGCGTCTCTGTCGACAGAATCAGCCAGAAAATTTTTCCAGTGCTTCTCTCAGTTCGCGGTGGGTTTTCGCAGCGGTTTCTAGTGGAACTCCCTGCATCGCTGCTTCCCATGATTGTCTGAGTGCTGCGACGCCAGCAGCAATGCCGCCGGGATGCGCGAAGAGCCCACCGCCCGCAAGGAAGATCAAGTCTGTCGATTGCAATGCCGTCCAGGTGCCCGGCGCTTGTCTGATGGTTTGTCCTGACGAGAATACCGGCATCACAGTACATGGCTTGTGCGCAAACATCGGCGTCAAGCAGGCGCGCGCGGATGCAATTACGCTCTCATCACTTTCATGAAATTTATTCGCCAGTCCGTTCACATGCATCTGATCCGCACCTGCCAGGCGCCATAGTTTTTGCCAGGCGATGTAAGACCAACCGCCTTGCAGATAGCCCCAGCCATTGCGGTGCGCATGAATCGGTAGCTGCGCATGCTTGCGGAACGCGTTGAAGCCAGTCATACCGACAGAATTCAGGCTCAGCATCGTTAGCGTGCCGCCGAGCGATAGCACCAGATCATGCCGGCGCTTCATGTCGTCCAACTCACCGGTCAGGTTGAACGCATACATGACTTTCTTGCCTGTTCGATCGGCGTGGTGATTGATTACCTCCATCACCTTGCGCGCGCGTTCATCGAAAGGGCAGGCGGGGCCATCGGCCTGCAATTCGTCATCCTTGATGAAATCAATTCCGGCGGCACACAGCTGATCGACAAGCTCGGCGGTACTCTGTGCGGACAAACCCACGGAGGGTTTGATAATGGTGCCCACCATCGGGCCTGCAGAAACACCGGCGAGTTGCCGTGTGCCTGAAATGCCGAAGGCCGGGCCTGGATACGCTGCCGCGAATTCATCTGGTAGCTCAATATCCATCAGCCGCAGGCCCGCGACAGGCTTCAGTTCATACAGATTACCGGCGACGGTGGCCATCAGGTTCGGCAGCGATGCACCGAAATTCTCTAGCGGCCACGAGAGCTTCAGCTGGTAGCGTTTGTTCGGACCGGCCGACGGTTCATCTAGCGGCGTGATTTCCCAGCTGGCCGCGGCGCGTGCTTTCAGTGCCTCGTCTTCGCCGGGAATCGGAACGAAAGTGCCGGACGATTGCTCGCCCGCGATGATGTCGGCGGCGCGTTCAGGAGCAACCGCAGTGTCAAGGTAATACGTGGCGTGAACGCGAGAGGCCATGATGCAGGGATCTGAAAAAAGAAATCTTTGGCGCGATCAGATGCCGCGTGCGCCCGAGGCCAGGAAGCCACCATCGACCGGCATGGATATGCCCGTGATGTAGGAGGCTTGATCTGAGGCCAGGAAGGCGACCACTGCAGCGATCTCGGAGACCGTGCCGTAGCGGTTCATCGGTATCGCGCTCGAATATTCTTTCTTGAATTTTTCTGTGTGCAGCACGCGAGTGAAAGGCGTGTCGACTGGACCCGGTGAAACGGCATTGGCCGTGATGCCATGCTCGGCCAGCTCGACGGCCATCTGGCGCGTTAGCGCAATCACTGCGCCTTTCGAGGTGCCATACGCAGTACGACCGGTGCCGACTGCGCGCATGCCCGCGACCGATGCAATATTGATGATCCTTCCCCATTTTTCTCTGACCATCATGCGCGCCGCGTGCTGGCTGCACAGCAGCGTGCCCGTGACGTTGACGTTCATTGTGTGTTCGAAATGATCGAGCGGATATTCAAGGAAGGGGTAGACCTTGGCCAAGCCGGCACTGTTGACCAGCACGTCACAACG
>JBEDHT010000216.1:0-4221 GCA_041174025.1 Pseudomonadota bacterium | reverse complement strand
GTTCCATGCAGGTGCGCGGCGCGCCGCTGATTGGTGCGGTCGCGGCTTATGGCCTGGCGCTGGCGATGCGGCGTGATCCGAATGCGCTGGAAGAAGTCGCGGCGATGCTTGGTGAAACCCGCCCCACCGCCATCAATCTACGCTGGGCGCTTGAGAAAATGCTGGGCGTGCTCCGCCCCCTGCCCGCCGCTGCGCGCCTGGCCGCCGCTTATGCCGAAGCCGCAGCGATTTGCGATGATGATGCCGCGACATGCGAAGCCATTGGCCGCCATGGCCTGCCGCTGATCCAAGAAATCGCCGCGCGCAAGCCGGGAAAGCGCGTCAATATCCTCACGCATTGCAATGCCGGCTGGATCGCGACGGTGGATTGGGGCACGGCGCTTGCGCCGATTTATATGGCGCATGATGCAGGCATCCAAGTGCATGTCTGGGTGGATGAAACCCGCCCGCGCAATCAGGGGGCCGCGCTGACGGCCTGGGAATTGGGCGCGCATGGCGTGCCGCATACCGTGATTGCAGATAATGCCGGCGGCCATCTGATGCAGCATGGCGAAGTTGACATGGTGATTGTCGGCGCCGACCGCGTGACGGCCAGCGGCGATGTCTGCAACAAGATCGGCACGTATCTGAAAGCGCTGGCTGCTTTCGACAATGGCGTACCGTTTTATGCGGCGGTGCCTTCGCCGACCATAGACTGGTCGATCCGGGACGGTTTGCGCGAGATCGAGATCGAGCATCGGGATGCGCAGGAAGTCGCAAAGATGCAGGGCTTGCTGGCGGACGGCAGCATGGCCGTCGTGCATTTGTTGCCACCCGGCTCGGCGGCCTTGAATCCGGCTTTTGACGTCACGCCGGCGCGACTGGTCAGCGGCATCATCTGCGAGCGCGGTGTTGTGCGGCCAGACAGCCTCTATGCATTGTTTGAACAAAGCAATGGTTGAACAAAGCCTTGTTTGAACCAGTAATGTTTGAAAAGGAGCCGACATGAAAAAGGAACGCGACGAACTGCTTGCCGTCATGCAAAAGCTCGCACAACTGGGTTTGAACCGCGGCACTTCCGGCAATGCCAGCGTGCGGGTTGAAGGCGGTTTTCTGGTGACGCCGTCCGGCATGCATGTGGACGACATGATAGCCGCCGACATGGTGACCATGAATTTTGAGGGAGAGGCTACGGGCGAGAGGAGGCCGTCAAGCGAGTGGCATTTTCATCTGGACATTCTGCGGCAGCGACCCGAAATCAACGCAGTGGTGCATACGCACTCCACGTTTGCCACGGCCCTGGCCTGCCTGCGCAAGGGCCTGCCGCCGTTTCATTACATGATCGCGGTTGCTGGCGGCGACAGCATCCGTTGCGCGCCTTATGCGCTGTTCGGTACCGAAGCGCTGTCACATGCTGCGGTAAAAGCGCTGGAAGGCCGCCGCGCCTGTCTGCTGGCCAATCACGGCATGATCGCGTTGGGCAGCACTTTACGCCAGGCGCTGGATGTCGCGGTGGAAGTCGAGTCGCTGTGCGAGCAATATCTGCGCGCATTGCAGGTAGGTGAGCCGGTTCTGCTCAATTCGCATGAAATGGCCGAGGTGTTCGAACAGTTCAAGGGCTACGGTAACTGGGCAAAATCCTGAATGGCCAGAGCGCATCGCTGAAGTAATTATTGACGGGAAACGGAAATATCGCACTTAATGTCATTCCGGAAACCGCGCAGCGGTTATCCGGAATCCGGTATTTTCAATGGCTTGCTGGATTCCGGGTTCGGCTTTCAGCCGCCCCGGAATGACAACATTGTTGTTTCGGTTCAAAAACCAGAGCCTGTTCACGCATCCCAGTCATGCGCCAAACGCATGCGAAAGAAGGCATGCGAAAGAAGGCATGCGAAAGAAGGCATGCTGGTATTGGAACATGTCGCGCTAAAACACGTCGCGCGGGCGGAATGGCCGGATTACTTGTCCGATTTCTGGCTGCTCAGTTTCATGAACAACCAGGTCAGGTAAGCCGCCATGCCGATGACGAATACGATAATGCCCAAGCTGAGCAGGCCGGAAAAGGTTCCGAATAAATCCATGAGCATCAGAAATCTCCTGTTGTTGTCGACGCGGAACCGCGCTCGTGCGGCAGTTCTGAGGGAGATTCTATTGTGTGCGGGACATTCTGCTTTGATATAGGTCAAGAAGCTGCAAGCAGTCGCAGCTCATCCCGTCATGTCGGCATAAAAGCGCTCACGCGCCAGTTTTCATTTGTCGCTGGTAGGGCTTTAAAGTAAAATTGACTCCCGTCCGCAACACATCATAAGTGCCTTTCATGACCAAATACGTATTTGTTACCGGCGGGGTTGTTTCTTCTCTAGGAAAAGGCATCGCAGCCGCCAGCCTTGGCGCAATTCTCGAGTCGCGTGGCATCAAAGTGACCATGCTCAAGCTCGACCCCTACATCAACGTCGACCCCGGCACCATGAGCCCGTTTCAGCACGGCGAGGTGTTCGTCACCGACGACGGCGCCGAGACTGATCTCGATCTCGGCCACTATGAACGTTTCATCAGCGCCCGCATGGGCAAGCGCAACAACTTCACCACCGGCCAGATCTACGAGACCGTGATCAAGAAAGAGCGTCGTGGCGAATACCTGGGCAAGACCGTGCAGGTCATCCCGCACATTACCGATGAAATCCAGAACCATATCAAGCGCGGTGCCGAGGGCGCCGATGTTGCGATTGTCGAAGTCGGCGGCACGGTCGGCGATATCGAGTCGCTGCCGTTCCTCGAGGCCATCCGTCAGATGGGTATCCGCGAAGGCCGCGGCAATGCCTGTTACATCCACCTGACGCTGCTGCCGTGGATTCCCACGGCCGGTGAGCTGAAGACCAAGCCGACCCAGCACTCGGTCAAGGAGCTGCGCGAGATCGGTATCCAGCCGGACATTCTGCTGTGCCGCGCCGACCGCCCGATTCCTGACGACGAGCGGGCCAAGATCGCGCTGTTTACCAATGTGGCGCCGGAAGCGGTGATCTCCGCCATTGATGCCAGTTCCATCTATGCCATTCCCGGCCTGCTGCACGACCAGATGCTGGACGAGATCGTCTGCCACAAGCTCGGAATTCTCGCCAAGGCGGCGGATCTGTCGAGCTGGAAAAAAATCGTCGATGCGGTCGAGCATCCCAAATATGAGCTCAACATCGCTTTTGTCGGCAAATACGTCGATCTCACCGAATCCTACAAATCGCTGACCGAAGCCCTGATCCACGCCGGTATTCATACCCGCTCCAAGGTGCGTATCCATTTCGTCGATTCCGAAGACATCGAAAAGAACGGCACCGACTGCCTCAAAAGCATGGATGCGGTTCTGGTACCGGGCGGATTCGGCAAACGCGGCACCGAAGGCAAGATTGCCGCAATCCGTTTCGCGCGCGAGAGCAAGAAGCCCTATCTCGGTATCTGTCTCGGCATGCAGCTGGCGGTCATCGAGTTCGCCCGCAATGTGGCGAAGCTGCAGGATGCCAACAGCACCGAGTTCAACCCCGATACCCCGCATCCTCTGGTCGGTCTGATCACCGAGTGGCAGGATGCCAGCGGCAAGGTCGAAACCCGTTCCGAAGATTCCGATCTGGGCGGTACCATGCGTCTGGGGGCACAGCAGTGCCCGATCGAACCGGGTACGCTGGCAGCTCAAATCTACGGGCCCGAAGTCAACGAGCGTCACCGCCATCGCTATGAAGTGAACAATCATTATGTCGAGCAGCTGAAAGCCGCCGGCCTCGTTATTTCCGCCCGCACGCCGGCTGAACAGTTGTGCGAAATGATCGAGCTGCCGCAGGACGTGCATCCGTGGTTTGTCGCCTGCCAGTTCCACCCGGAATTCACATCCAACCCGCGCAGCGGCCACCCGCTGTTCAAATCCTACGTCGAAGCGGCGCTCAAAGCCAAAGGAATCAAATAAATGAAGCTATGCGGTTTTGAAGCCGGTCTCGACCACCCCCTGTTTCTGATCGCCGGCCCCTGCGTGATTGAATCGCAGCAAATGGCGATCGATACTGCCGGGCAGTTGAAGGAAATCACCGCCAAACTCGGTATTCCCTTCATCTACAAATCGTCCTATGACAAGGCCAATCGCAGCTCCAACAAGACTTTTCGCGGCTTCGGCATGGAACAGGGTCTGAAGATACTGGATGAAGTGCGCCGTCAGGTCGGTGTGCCGATTCTGACTGATGTACACACCGAAGAGCAGGTGCC
>JBEDHT010000215.1:0-2716 GCA_041174025.1 Pseudomonadota bacterium | reverse complement strand
GCCTTTGGGTACTTTCAGCTCGCCCTTGTCGTCACGCCCGGCAACCCCCAGCAGGTGCAGGCAGCGCTCGGCGCGGGTTGCGGCCACGTAGAGCACGCGTGCGTCTTCGTTTTCGGCGCGCGTGCGTTCGAGATGCTTGAGATAGCTGTAAGGCGTTGGCGCCGATGTTTTGGCCTGGCCTCTCGGCGGCAGCGGCGCGACAATCAGGTCGGTTTCTGCCGCATCGTGTGCGCCGTTCTCGCGCGGCACCTCTTCCCATAACAGCAGGGCCTGGTCGTTGCCGCCGGTCTGGCGGTCCAGCCCCGGCAGAATCACGGTATCGAATTCAAGCCCCTTGGATTTGTGGATGGTCATGAACTGCAGCTTGTCGGGAGCTTCTGCATCCGGCGCGGCGTAAAGTTTCTGCACTTCGATCGCCAGCTGTTCCGGACTGAACTGGCCAGCCGCTTCCAGCCTGGCGATACGTTCAAAGAAAGCCTGCACGTCGCGCACGTCGCCCGGCTCCCAGAGACAATCCGGCCCTCCCAGCATCAGCCAGACACCATGCACCCAGCGTGCCGTGCTCTGGCGGCCGCGCTGCAGCAGGGCCTCGTCCATCACCTCGCGCAGATGCTGCAGGCGCGCGCGGCCGTCATCGCTCATCGCCTGTAGCCTTGCCTCGTCGTGCATCAGGCTGTGTATGGTGCGATGACGGTGGTGCCCGGCCAGCGCATGCAGGTCCGCCAGCGTGAGGCCGCACCAGGGCGCACGCAGAATCGCCAGCCAGTGCACGCGGTCGGCCCGGTGATGCAGGGCGTTGGTCAGCGAAAGCAGATCCTGCACGATCTGGCGGTTGGCCAGCTCTTCGATCTCCACCGCCTGAAAACTGAGATCGGGATGATGCCGGCGGATGCGGCTGACCAGCGCATGCAGATGGCTTCTGGCACGTACCAGCACAGCGATCTTCGCCTCCGGTTCTTCTTCCCGGGTCTGCTGAATGATGGCGATGATCTTGTCTGCCTCTTGCTGCCTCAGCGCATCCGCGCTGTCGGCCACCTCATCATCTTCTGCGGATTCTTCCGCATCGCCGCCTGCCCGGCCCGCAATCAGGGCATGCACTTTTACCCTGGCGCCGTCTTCATGCGCCTTGGTCGCGGCAAACGCGCGGTAGCGGATGGCGCCGAGCATATCGCTGTCCTGTTGCGGGAACACGCGCTCAAAAGCGTGATTGATCCAGTCGATGACCGGCTCGCATGAACGGTTGTTGCGCCACAGCCGCAGCTTGACCAGCTGCAGGTCACCGATGCCCTCCTCCGCCACGCGCAGAAACAGGCCGACATTGGCCTTGCGGAAACGGTAGATCGATTGCATCGGGTCGCCGACCAGAAACAGCGTGCGGCCGTCACCCGGCTGCCAGCCGCGCGTGATGCGCTGCAACAGTTTGATCTGGGCCGGGCTGGTATCCTGAAACTCGTCCACCAGCAGGTGCTGGATACGGTAATCGAGTTTCAGGGCGAGATCGGTCGGGTTGCCGGATTCATCTTCCAGCGCATCCAGCGCACGCTGGGCGACCTCGACGAAATCGACCTCGCCGCTCGCCTGAAACACCAGCCACAACTGCGCTGCCGCAATTTTCAGCAACCGCCCCAATACAGCAATGATCTGCCAGACCTCGTCTTCATGCCGGGCGTCCGGCAACAAGCGCAGCCCGGCCAGCGCCTGTTCTGCGCCCGGCAGCTGGCGCAGCTCGTCGATGAATGCGGTCAACTGTTCTTTGTAGGGTTTGGCTTCAGGCGTGGCCGGCAAGCCCTGATTCTTGTTCAGCGCCTTGCGCAGACTGCCCTTGTGGTCCTTGCCGGTCAGCAACAGATCGCACACGGCACGCCACATCGGCAGCGCCTCCGGCTTGAGCGCAAGCGGCGTATCCCAGTCGCGCAGCAGCGCAATCGGCTCTTCGCACGGCAGATTGGCAGCGGCGTAACGGGCCAGCGGCATCAAACGCTGCTGCATGGCAGGCGGCAGCGCCGCCGCGGCCGCACGGATATCGTGCATGATCATGCGGCCCAATGCTGCCTCGGCCAATTCAGGCGTCGCATGGTTCTGCGTGTAATCCAACCACTGGTCGCGCTTCGCCAGCATCTCGGCCAGCAACTGGTTGAGGCGGTAGGCATCGTTATCGAAATAGCGCAGCGCCTGCTGCACGGTCTCGCCGTTACCTTCGTCCTCCAGCAATTCCAGCGTGCGGGTCGCGGCTTCCTCGTAACAGGCTGCGGCATCATCGCGCACGCCGGGCTGCGCGCCGAAACGGCTCATCAGCGGCATCTGCCGGGCCAGATGGCTGCTGAACGAATCAATGGTGTAAATGCGCAGACGCGCCGGGTTTTCCAGCAATTGCCAGCCGCGTTCGCCGGCATGGCGCAAGGCGTTCAGGGCCAGCGCGCGCGTCTCCTGTTTGTGCGCCTTGTCTACCGGCACCGCATCGACCGCATCCTGCAGGCTGTCGAGCACGCGCGCGCGCATTTCCGAGGCGGCCTTGTTGGTGAAGGTGATGGCAATGATTTCCTCCGGCTCACTCACCGTTTGCAACAAACGCAGAAAACGCTGCGTCAGCAGTTCGGTCTTGCCGGCTCCGGCCGGGGCCTCGATGATGAAAGACTCATGGGCATCGAGCGCGCGCTCGCGGCTTTCGGCGTCTTCCTTCAGCAGCGATGATTGGGCGTCGTCAAGCATCAGCCTG
>JBEDHT010000214.1:0-9734 GCA_041174025.1 Pseudomonadota bacterium | reverse complement strand
GGGATGTACGAAGGTCAGGCCTTCGGATTTTTCCAGTTCCAGTGCGTGGACATAGGCATCAGAGTATGAGTCGCCATACAGCACGACTTCGGCACCGCGGCGCTGAACCGCATCGACCTTGATCTGCGGCGTGGTGGTCGGCATTACGATGACGGCGCGGCAGCCCAGTTTCTGCGCTGCCAGTGCCACGCCCTGAGCGTGGTTGCCGGCAGAAGCTGCAATGACGCCTTTTACCAGTGCCTCACGGGAGAGGTTGGCCATCTTGTTGTAGGCACCGCGCAGCTTGAACGAGAAAACCGGCTGCGTATCTTCCCGTTTGAGCAGAATGCGATTGTTCAGGCGTGCCGAGAGATTGGGCTGGTATTCAAGCGGCGTTTTTTCCGCAACTTCGTAAACCCGTGCGCTTCTGATTTTTTCTGGATAGTCGTTTTTCATTGGTGGGGCAGCTGTTTTTCAATATGCCAACTGCGGTGTATTATTCAAGGTTGGATTAAGACCTGAATTATAAAGAAAACAGAAGGATAAAAGTAAATGGCAACACAGGACGAATTGAAGCAACAGGTCGCCAAGGCGGCGGTTGAGTATGTGAAGGACGGCATCATCGGTGTGGGCACTGGCTCTACGGCTAATTTCTTCATCGACGAACTGGCCAAGGTCAAACATAAAATTGACGGCGCAGTCGCCAGCTCCGAAGCCACGGCCAAGCGTCTGCGTGACCATGGCATCGAAGTATTTGATCTCAACAGCGTCAGTGGCATGGAAATCTATGTGGACGGTGCTGATGAAATCACCGAAAACATGCATATGCTGAAAGGTGGCGGCGGTGCGTTGACACGGGAAAAGATCGTGGCGGCCTGCGCGAAAAGTTTCATCTGCATCTGCGATGCGAGCAAGCTGGTGCCGGTGCTGGGCAAGTTCCCGTTGCCTGTTGAAGTATTGCCGATGGCCCGTAGCCATGTGGCCCGTGAATTGGTTAAACTGGGCGGACAGCCGGTGCTGCGCGACTTTACGACGGATAACGGCAACGTGATTCTGGATGTGCATGGCCTGACCATCATGAACCCGGTCGAAATGGAAGCCAGAATCAACCAGATCGTCGGCGTCGTCACCAATGGCTTGTTTGCTGCGCGTCCGGCCGATGTCTTGTTGCTGGCAACGGCGGAAGGCGTCAAAACCTACAAGAAATAATGCGTGATCAGCGGCTGGCGGCATGCCCGGGATATGCCGCCAAGTCACTGGTATGAAACGGGAATGACAATTTGACATGATATTGTCATGAACAGACGTTAGGCTGGGCTGTTCTAAACCAAACAGCCTAAACTTCAAAGGAATCGCTCCATGCAATTTGAACATACCTACAAGCAGTACGATGCCGAACTCGAAGCGGTTCGGGCCAAGGTTCTTGAAATGGGGGGCCTGGTCGAGCAGCAGATCGTCAACGCACTGGAAGCGCTGGTAAGCGCCAACCCGACGCTGGCCGATACCGTGATCAAGAATGACCATCAGGTCAACGCGCTTGAAGTGCAGGTGGATGAAGACTGCAGCCACATCATTGCGCGCCGCCAGCCGGCAGCAGGCGATCTGCGCATGATCATGATGATCGTCAAAACCATCACCGATCTGGAACGGATCGGTGATGAGGCGACCAAGATTGCGCGCGTGGCGCAGAAGATCTATGAATCCGACCGCATGTTCACACCGCGTTTTGCCGAGATCAAGGCGATGGTGAGTCTGGTGCGTGAAATGCTGCGCACTTCGCTCGATGCTTTCGCCCGTCTCGATGTAAGCAAAACCGTCGAAGTCGCGCGTCAGGACGAGCAGGTGGACGAACAGTTCCGCGTTGCCATGCGTCAGCTCATCACCTTCATGCTGGAAGACCCGCGCACCATCTCGATGTCGCTTGAGGTGCTGTTTGTTGCCAAGGCCATTGAACGTATCGGCGATCATTCCAAGAATATTGCCGAATACGTGGTCTACATGGTCAAGGGCAAGGATGTGCGCCATACCACGGTTGAAGAGATGGAGCGCGAAACGCTCTAATGTGTATCAGGATATTTTGTTTCGCTTGAAGGCAGTCATTGGTTACAAGAAAACTGCCTCATTCTGAAATTGCTGCGGTCGATTTAGGCTCGAATAGCTTCAGATTACAACTGGCGCGCGTCGTTGACGGGCGCCTGATTTTTCATGACTCCCTGCGTGAGGCCGTGCGTCTCGGCGCCGGTCTGGATAAAAACAATTATCTCGACCCGGTGGCCCGCCAGCGTGCAATCGATTGTCTCAAACGTTTCGGCGAGCGGCTGCGCGGCTTGCCGCCGGATGCCGTGCGCGCAGTGGCCACCAATACTTTCCGTGTTGCAAAAAATTCAGCCGAGCTGCTTGCCGAGGCGCAGGAAGCCTTGGGTTGTCCGATCGAAATCATTGCCGGCCGTGAAGAGGCCCGCATGATTTTCATCGGCGTCAGTCACAGCTTGCCTGTCACTACCCATAAACGCATGGTGATCGATATCGGCGGCGGTTCGACCGAGTTCATCATCGGTTGCGGGCTGGAGCCGCAGGAGATGGAAAGTCTTTATATGGGCTGCGTCAGCTACAGCCGCAAGTATTTTCCGGAAGGCAAAATCACCGAAGAAAGCCTGCAGAAAGCCAGACTGGCTGCCGCTGATGAAATTCAGGCCATCCGCAGCCGTTTTCATGGCGGCCACTGGGATGAAGCGGTCGGCTCTTCCGGGACGGCGCGTTCATTGGGTGAAATCATGCGCCTCAATCATCTCAGCGACGGTGCCATAACCAGAGAAGGTCTGCTGGTGCTGCGGGAGAAACTTTTAAATGCGAGAGACACGCGCAGGATACAGCTCGACGGTTTGAGTAATGATCGTGCTGCAGTGATCCCCGGCGGGTTTTGTATCATGCAGGCCGCTTTCGACGAACTTGGCATCGAGCGCATGACAACCGCCAGCAGCGCATTGCGCGAAGGCGTTCTTTACGAACTTCTTGGCCGCATGCAGCACCACGATACACGCGAGGCAACGGTTAGAACTTTCATGCGGCGTTACCATGTCGACCGGCCGCAGGCGAAGCGTGTCGAAACGGCGGCCATGAAATTCTTGTCGCAGGTCGAGCACACGCTCGGCATGCAGGCGGAGACAGCGCGGCATTATCTGACCTGGGCTGCCAAGTTGCATGAAATCGGTATTTCAATTGCGCATAGCGGCTATCACAAACATTCGGCCTACATAGTTGAAAATGCCGATATGCCGGGTTTTTCCAAGCTGGAACAGGAGACGCTCGGTTTGCTGGTGCGGGCCCAGCGGCGTTCTCTGGCCAAATTGAGCCTGCCGTCGCTTGAGGATGATCGTTGCCTGCTCGTACTGATTTTCCGTCTGGCAGTACTGTTCAATCGCAAGCGGCTCGATGACGATATGCCAGCCGTTGCGCTGACGAGAGCGAAGAGTGGTTTTGAACTGCGTCTCTCTGCGGATTGGCTCGCGCAGAATCCGCTGACTTCTGCCGCCCTGCAGAACGAGATTGCCTGCTGGCAGGAGGCCGGAATTACCCTCGTACTTGCAGAATCTGCAAGCTAGCCTGGATATTTCACCCGATCACGAGACGCTGACGGTACAAACCGGTTTCCGCAAAGACATCCGGCAAGCCTGCATGCGCGGGAATTTGCGCCGGCTTCAGCGACGGTATGGTGAAATATTCGGGCTAGAGGTCTGCCAGTACGTCCTGACCCAGTTCCGTCATCAGATACTGTTGTGCCGAGAATTCGTAACCGCGACGGGCCGCGCGGCGGCGATAGCTGCTGTCCGGCAGCATTTCCCAGGCATTCAGGTTGTCTTTCAGATAAGGCTCCAGGCCTTCCTTGATCACGCGCTTTCTGATTTTGGCATCCAGCAGCGGAAAGCACACTTCAATGCGACGGAAGAAGTTGCGATACATCCAGTCGGCGCTCGCCAGGTAGACATTCTCTTCGCCGCTGTTATGGAAATAGAAAATGCGGGTGTGTTCGAGGAAACGGCCAACGATGGAACGCACGGTGATGTTTTCGGAAATGCCGGGTATGCCCGGGCGTAAGGCGCAGACTCCGCGCACGATCAGTTCGATTTTCACGCCCGCATTCGAGGCATCATAAAGCGCACGGATAATATCGGCATCGAGCAAGGCATTCATTTTGGCGATGATGCGCGCTTTTTTTCCGGCCCTGGCCAGCTCCGCCTCGTTGTTGATGGCCTTGATCAGGCGGCTATGCAGGGTAAACGGCGATTGCCACAGATGGCGCATTTTGGTGGCCTTGCCCAGCCCGGTCAGTTGCGCGAATACATCGTTGACGTCCTCGCAGATTTCTTCCTGACAGGTCAGCAGGCCGAAATCGGTATAAAGCCGCGCGGTACGCTGATGGTAGTTGCCGGTAGCGAGGTGGACATAACGCCGTAGCCGGTCGTCCTCGCGCCTGACCACCATGGCCATCTTGGCATGGGTCTTGTGACCGACCACGCCGTAAACCACATGCGCCCCCGCGTTTTCAAGCTTGGCAGCCCAGTTGATGTTGGCTTCTTCATCGAACCGCGCCATCAGCTCGACGACGACGGTGACTTCCTTGCCGCGTCTGGCGGCATCGATCAGGGACATCATCAGGGTTGAATCCGCGCTGGTGCGGTAGAACGTCTGTTTGATAGCCAGCACCTGCGGGTCTTCAGCCGCCTGCTTGATGAATTCGATGACCGGGTTGAACGACTGGTAGGGATGGTGCAGAAGAATGTCACCCTTGCGTATCACCTTGAAAATATCCGGGTCCTTGTTCAGCTCCCTCGGTGTGCTTGGGGTATAGCGGCGGAATTTGAGGTCCGGCCGGTCGACCGAATCCGGAATCTGCATCAGGCGCACCAGATTGACCAGGCCATTGACCTGGTACAGGTCTTCATGACCCAGTCCGAACTGGCCGAGCAGGAATGCCGACATCGGTTCCGGACAATTGTCGGCGACTTCGAGCCGCACGCCGTCGCCATACTGCCGGTGCGTCAGTTCGCCCTGCAAGGCAACGCGCAGGTCCTTGACGTCTTCATCGTCAACGGTCAAATCGCTGTCGCGCGTAACGCGGAACTGGTAGCAGCCCTTGACCTGCATGCCGGAAAATAGCTCGCTGACATGGGCGTGCAGGATCGATGAAAGAAAGACAAAACCATATTCGCAGCCGGCGATCTCCGACGGCATGCGGATCACACGCGGCAAGGCGCGCGGTGCCTGCACGATGGCGATCCCGGAATTGCGGCCGAAAGCATCCTTGCCTTCGAGCTCGACAGCGAAATTCAGGCTCTTGTTGAGCACGCGCGGGAACGGATGGGCCGGGTCGAGACCGATGGGCGTGAGGATCGGCATCAGGTCACGGAAGAAGTACTGGCGAATCCACTCGCTCTGCGTTGCGTTCCAGTGACCCCGGCGCAGGAACTTGATGTCCTGCTCTGCCAGTCGCGGCAGAACAACATCGTTGAGGATTTTGTACTGATGTTCAACCAGCGCGTGCGCTTCGCTACTGACCCGGCTGAACACCTGTTTGGGCAGCAAACCGTCCGGACCGGCGGAAGTGTCCTTGAAGCGGATCTGCTCCTTGAGGCCGGCGACGCGTACCTCAAAGAACTCATCCATGTTGCTGCTGAAAATACAGAGGAATTTGAGCCGTTCAAGCAAGGGTACGCGCTCATCCTCGGCCTGTGCCAGCACTCTGCGGTTGAAGGCGAGTATGCCGAGCTCGCGGTTGACGAAATATTCGGGATCCAATTTGACTGAACGCAAGTTAAAACCCTATTTTATGAGGCTTTTATTTCAGTGCCGTGACAACGGTAACAATCAGTTTTTGGGCGGCACTCAGTTTTTGGGCGGAACATAGCCTGCAGCGGCGTCTGCGCCGGCACCGAAGAAATAGGCCTCGGTCTGCTGTGACAGGTACTTGCGCGCCTGCGGGTCCGCCAGACTCAGGCGGTTTTCATTGACCAGCATAGTCTGGTGCTTAAGCCAGCCTGCCCATGCTTCCTTCGAGACGTTTTCGAAGATGCGCTTGCCCAGTTCGCCGGGATAGGGGGGGAAGTCCAGGCCTTCAGCTTCATGACCCAATTTAACGCAATGAACGGTTCGTGCCATTTTTTGACTCTGTGTAGTTGTGCAATGAAGGCTCTATGATAGCCCAGAAGCGGCTGTGACTGTAGCGTCCGGCGCAATCCGCGCTGCCTTCAGCCAGGCTGCCCGTCAGGCCTCGGTTTCAACAGCATGGGCGTATAGACCAGCAGAAACAACGCAAATGCCAGCAACCAGCAAACATAAGAAAGCGTCAGCCACCACGGGTAATGGCCCATGTCGATCAAGGGCAGTCCGACCCGGAATACGGCGCTCAGCACCAGCGCCAGCATCGCATACGCAACCAGCGCGGATGGTTCGCGGATGTTTCTGCCGGTGTGGCCGAGTGCGACCCGCGACATCATAGATAACGTCATCAGGCCAATGCCGCCGATGGTGAACAGATGTATGGTCAGAATGGCCGGAACGTCGAGCCAGTATTGTATCGCCAGCAACAGAAACCCGAGATTGATCAACCAGGAAGAAACATAGAGCCCCCACAACAGCGAGACTCTCCAGATACCTGGCGTGTGCCAGTTGATGAGTCTGAGCCCGTTCGAGAGAAACAGCAGGCCTGCGCTGACCGCGGTCAGCACGGCTTCTCCGATGAATAGTTCGTTGATGAAAAACAGCAGGAAAAACAGCAGAATCGAAATGTCCAGCCAGCGGCTCTGGCGCAGACTGACTTTTTCGCTGACGCCACGCTCGATGAAAAATGGAATCACGCGTCTGCCCAATACCAGAATCAGACTGATGACCAGATAAAGTCCGCCGTAGACAGACAAGAACGCACCTTCATGCAACAGGCCGAATGCACCGAGATAAAACAGGGCGTTACCGGCAACGAGCAGCAGCAGCTTGGAGACCACGGCGATTTGCTTCCATTGCCGCGTGAGCAGAATCGGGCGCATGACCGCAACGGCAAGCAGCAGCCCGAACAGCAGATCGGCGACGGCGGCCGCCAGCAGATAAGCGGTTCCGCACAGCAGCAGGAGTCTGGCGCCGAGCCAGACTGCAAACAGCGCCAGCAGCCATTTGCCTTGCAGCGTATCGATGCCGGTCCAGTTGCGCACGGCAGTCAGCAGGAACCCGGCGATGACTGCCAGACCGTAACCGTAGATCATTTCATGGGCATGCCACTGCATGGGCGTGACGCCCTCGACAGACAAAGGTATGTGCAGCAGATAATTTGCCATCCATACCGTTATGGAGAGGATTGCGAATGCGGCCGCCCCCAGAAAAAAAGGTCTGAAGCCGAGGTTGAACAAGGCAAAGCCGGGTTTTTTGTTGCGCGATGGGATGGTGGGTTGTATCAACATCGGGATTTGCTCGGGCGCGGAGATGATGCGCATAGCATAAATCCAATTGCAACAATCACCAACCAAAGCAGACAGTTATTCTGCCTTGGCTGGTGCGTGCTGTGCGCGCTAGAATTCGCCGCGCAGGCCGATCAGCAGCGAGCGGCCGCCTTGAGGCGCAAAGTCCTTGAGGAAGGAGGCATGATCGCGGATTTCCTCGTCCAGCAGATTGTTGGCTTTGGCGAAGGCTTCAAGTCGCAACCTGGTTGGTAGCAGATAGGTGACCATGGCGTTGACCGATGTATAGCTGTCGGTCGGTAGTTCGAACTCGGCAGTACGGTTTTGCTTGAAGCCATGCAGTACATCGAGGCGGGCGCTGTAGCGGTCGAACGCATAATTCAAGCCGGCGCCGATGCGCAAGGGCGTGATGCGCGGCAGGTCTTCGCCGGTTTCGCGGTTTTTGGCACGAACATAATCGGCGCGCATGGTCAGGTCCCAGATGCCGTAGCGTTCCGAGATGCGGAATTTGCCGTCCGCCTCGATGCCACGGAAAGTTGCGCCGACCTGGTCGAATACTGCTACCGGCAAATCATCCTCGATTTCGCCGTTATTGAAGAGCCCGATAAAGTTGCTGAAGCGGGTGTAGTAAGCGCCAACGTTGAAAGCATGCTTGCCGGATTTCCAGCGGATTTGCGCATCGATGCCGTTTGAGCGTTCGACATCGAAATCGGCATTACCGATTTCGAACTGGCCGGTTGCGGCATGCGGGCCGTCGGCATAGAGCTCGAAGTAGCTGGGCGCGCGTTCGTTATGCGACAGATTGCTGCTCAATGACCATTGCTCATTCAGCTTGAGCAACGCGCCTGCGGCGAAGCTGCGCGGTGTGAAGCTGTTTGACACGGCAGCGCCGAAACCGTCGCCGCCTTTTGAATCGACATCGACCTTGTCAACGCGGCCGCCGAAGCTGAATTTGAGATCATCCGGCGTGCTGAGGCTGATCGGCAGTTCTTCATAAATATAAATCCCGCGGCTGCTGGTCTGGTTTCTGGGCACAAACGCCTCGTCGCCGATCGCTTCAAAACGGGAATTCTGGAATTGCAGGCCGACAACACCGCTGAGCGGACCGATTCTGCCGTGGCCGAATTCGATCGAGCCTTCGAGACCGCGGTTGCTGAACCGGGTTTCAGGCTCGCCGCCGGCGATTTCCACATGCTTGTAATCCGTGTGCGCAAGCCGTACCTTCACTCGCTCGACAACCTTGCCAAGTTCCTTGAACTCGGTGGCGAAATCCCAGCGGTCGCTGTTCTGGTCGATGATGACATCTTCCTCGACCACGGTGCCGTACTTGTTGTTGTAGGTGGAATAGGAAAGCCCGGCATAGCCGTTGTCAAACGTCAGTGACGCGCCGAGCGCACCGCCATCGCCGCGGGAGGCGCTGTTGACCAGACGCCCGCGATCCTCGCGTGCGATACCTTCTGCCTGGCTTTTGCGCTTGGAAACAGCGTAACCGGGAATTTCCAGATCGTTGGTTTCACGTTGATAGAAATCCGCATGGACTGCAAACAGGCCGTTGCCGGCATCGAGCACGATGGCGCCGTTCCGTTGATCCTCGGCACCGCCGAAACGAATTTCGCCACGGCCGGTGATACCATCCAGCTGCTCCTTGGGGATGCGATGGTCGATGGCGTTAACCACGCCGCCTACCGCACTGCCACCGTAAAGCAGCGCAGCAGGACCGCGCACGACATCGATTTGCTCGATTACCAGCGGATCGATGGCAACGGCGTGGTCGAAGCTGAGGCTGGCGGCATCAAGAATGCCGACGCCGTTTTGCATGATGCGCACACGGTCGCCATCCAGTCCGCGGATAATGGGGCGCGAGGCATTGGGGCCGAAATAGCTGCTGCTGACGCCCGGGGTGTTTTTCAGGGTTTCGCCCAGCGTGCTTTCGCGGCTGAGCGATAATTCACGACCGTTGAGTACGGAAACCGGCACGACCAGCTGATCGGAGCCGACACCGAGCGGATTCGCCGTCACCGGCACCTGCTCCAGCGCGATGGTTTCGCTGTCGGTATTTTCGTCGGCGGCAACGGCTTGAGTGCCGGATAGCCAGGGGAAGGCGAAAGCGATCGCCAGAAACAGTTTTTTGCGCGCAAGCGGGCGCGCTTCGTATGCAGTCAAGAACATGGTCCACCTCAAAGATCAAAGCAAAGTAATGCAAAAAGCAGCCTGCAAAGGCTGCGCAGGTCATTGATCAGACGAGGCGGGGTGGCGCGCGGGCGCTGTAAGGCTGGGTATACCGGTATGCAAGATGGCCGGAGGCGGGCG
>JBEDHT010000213.1:0-3528 GCA_041174025.1 Pseudomonadota bacterium | reverse complement strand
CCTTGCGATCTGTGCGGTTCGCAGGAGAATCTGCAACGGCAGAAGGTGAAGAACATGTTGAACGCCTGGGAGCAGGAGCAGCCCGGGCGTATCAACAATATTTTCCGTGCCATGGGTAATGTGGAGCCGTCGCACCTGTGCGATACCGATTTGTACGATTTCAGGAACTTGAGCAGCGCCCAACCGGACGATGAAGACCCACTGTTCGGCGATATCGCTCAGGAGCAAGACCAGCCGGCGCTATCGATTGCCAGCAGTTCGGCCACCCGCATCGAGTTCAAACGAAAAACCGCCTGACGAGCCCGCTCCGGCGGTGATATCCAGACAAGCACAAACCGAATTCCGGATCACTGCTACGTAGCTTTATGAAGACACTGATTTATTCCGTTTTGTCGTTCCGGCGCAGGGCGGAACCCGGTTAAACAAAAGCACTGGATACCGGCCTGCGCCGGTATGACGAATAAATCAGCGCTTTCTTATGCAATGCCTCTTTAATTGACACCGATTTCTCCCGGCAATCAACCGCCGCCGGCGCAGGCATATTTTGAGCACATTCAACCATAGACTAGCCTGCATTCGCAGATAACGGCGTTTAATCCGCTGCTGTTTGGCGAATTCGCTTCCATCCGTCAGGTTTTACTTTTATTATCTGCCGCATACTTTATATAAATAGTCATTCCGGCTACGTTCATGTCCAAACTGCTAATCGTTGAATCTCCCTCCAAAGCCAAAACGCTGAAGAAATATCTGGGCAAGGATTTTGAAGTACTGGCGTCTTACGGGCACGTGCGCGATCTGGTGCCGAAATCCGGCGCTGTCGATACCGAGCACGATTTCACCATGAAATATGAGGTGATCGACCGCAACGCACGCCATGTGGATGCGATTGCGAAGGCAGTCAAGGCAGCGGATGCCGTCTATCTGGCCACCGACCCGGATCGCGAGGGCGAGGCGATTTCCTGGCATATCGCCGAAATACTCAAGAATAAAAAGCTGACCAAGGACAAGCTGATCAAGCGGGTAGTGTTCAACGAGATCACCAAAACAGCGGTGAACGAGGCGATTGCATCGCCGCGCGATATTTCGATGCCGCTGGTCAACGCACAGCAGGCCAGACGCGCACTGGATTATCTGGTGGGTTTCAACCTCTCGCCGCTGTTGTGGAAGAAAATCCGCCGCGGACTTTCCGCCGGCCGCGTGCAGAGCCCGGCTTTGCGCCTGATCGTCGAGCGCGAGCTTGAAATCGAGGCGTTCAAGCGCCAGGAGTACTGGACCATCCATCTGGAATCGCGCAAGCACCAGCATGCCTTCGGCGCAAAACTGGTGTTGCTGGACGGCAGCAAGGTTGAGCAGTTCAGCATCACCAACCATGACCAGCAGCAGGAAATCGTCGGCAGGTTGCTGGTTGCCAGCGCGGGAAAAACCACCGTTTCACGCGTCGAAAAGAAGCAGAAAAGCCGCAGTCCGGCTGCACCGTTCACCACCTCCACGCTGCAACAGGAGGCTGTCCGCAAGTTGGGTTTCACCACCAGCCGCGCCATGCGCATCGCACAGCAGTTATATGAGGGGATTGATGTCGGCGCCGGCACCGTCGGTCTCATTACTTACATGCGTACCGATTCGTTCAGCCTAGCGGCTGAGGCTGTGATGCAGATCCGTGATTACATCAAGAAGAATTTCGACGCGGACTATCTGCCGAAATCGCCCATCATGTACAAAACCAAGGCGAAAAACGCGCAGGAAGCGCACGAGGCGATACGTCCCACTGACATCAGCCGCACGCCGGCCAGCGTGCGCGCTTTTCTGAACGATGAGCAATTCAGGCTCTACGAGATGATCTGGAAACGCGCATTGGCCTGCCAGATGACGCAGGCAAAATTTGATGCAGTCAGCGTCGATCTCGCTGTCGGCTCCGATGCGAACCTGTTCCGCGCCACCGGCCAGACCATGGTCTTTCCCGGTTTTATCGCGGTTTACATGGAAGGTATCGATGACGAAGACGAAGAAGGCGAGAGCAAGCTGCCACAACTGGAAACCGGTGAAGTACTGGATGTGAGCAAGATTTTCGGTGATCAGCACTTTACCGAGCCGCCACCGCGCTATTCGGAGGCCAGCCTGGTCAAGGTGCTGGAGGAATACGGCATCGGCCGGCCATCCACCTATGCCAGCATCATTTCCACCCTGCAGGATCGCGAATACGTGTTGCTGGATAAAAAGCGTTTCACGCCGACCGATGTCGGCCGTGTGGTGAACAAGTTCCTGACCCAGCACTTTACCCGTTATGTCGATTACGACTTCACCGCCAATCTGGAAAACGAGCTGGACGAAATCGCCGAAGGCGGCCGCGACTGGATTCCTGTGCTGGACGAGTTCTGGCAGGGCTTCAACCAGCAGGTGAAAGACAAGGCGAATATCGACCGCGCCGACATGACGCACGAGCTCACCGGCGAAGATTGCCCGAAATGCGGCAAACCGCTGAGCAAGCGCCTTGGCAAGTTCGGCATGTTCATCGGCTGCACCGGCTACCCGGCTTGCGATTACATACGCAACAGCGGCGAAGGGCTGGCTTCAGCACCGGGTGAACCGAAAGTCATCGGTGCCGATGCTGCCAGCGGCAAGGATATTCTTCTGCTCAACGGGCCTTACGGACCTTATCTGCAATTGGGCATGCCGGAAGAAGGCGACAAGAAAAAACCGAAACGCATCAGCATTCCCAAGGACATCGCACTGGCCGACGTGAATCTGGAAGTAGCGCAGAAGCTCATCGCACTCCCGCGCGATCTCGGCAGCCATCCGGAAACCGGCAAGAAAATCGTCGCCAATATAGGCCGCTTCGGCCCCTATGTGAACCACGACGGCAAATTCAAATCGATTCCGCGCTCGGATAGCGTATTCGAGATCGATCTCCACCGCGCGGTCGAGCTACTGGCACAAGCAGCCAGCGGACCGGCGCCATTGAAGGAGCTGGGAGAGCATCCGACAGCCGGTGGCGCGGTCGCGGTTTACTCCGGCCGTTACGGCCCTTATGTGCAACACGGAAAAATCCGCGCCACGCTGAGCAAGAGCCAGGAGCCGGAAAGCCTGACGATGGAAGAAGCTGTCGAGCTGATAGCAGCCAAGGCCGCCAAAGAAGCACCTGCCAAGAAGACTGCGGCAGGCAAGACCAGTGCTGCAAAAAAACCGGCAGTGAAGAAATCAGCGGGCGCGACTGCTAAAAAAACAGCCAGCAAAAAACCTGCCGCGAAAAAACCCGGCGTTAAAAAAGCGTCTGAATGAGCCTGCAGTAACAGCCGGGCTGATGACTACAGCGCATCAAAAAAACAAAGCGGCCGAATGGCCGCTTTGTTTTTCTGTCTGTGCTCAACCCATGCGGGCGCCGAACTGATTATCTTCCAGCCACTTGCGGATACGGTTGGCATCGCCGATTCTGGTCAGCTTGCCGGCAGAATCCAGCAGCACAATGATCAGCGGCTGGCCGACGATCTCCGCCTGCATCACCAGGCAACGCCCCGCTTCGCTGATAAACCC
>JBEDHT010000212.1:0-7673 GCA_041174025.1 Pseudomonadota bacterium | reverse complement strand
GCTTAAAGGAGGTAGCAAGAGATTTTTTGAGAAAATCACATTGTTGGTTGAAGCTCTTCTGACCAGATGGCCGGTTTTCAGTAGTGATTTGCCCTTGTTTTCAAGCCATTCCTTGTAGCCTTCCGGGAAGATGTATTCAACGGGTCCGGTGAATACTTCAGAACGGAAGTTCTGCTGAGCGTGTGCGTATGCCATTAACCATCCAGGTTTGGCGGTCTCATCGTCGTCCATCATCATGATCCAGTCTGCACCGCGTTCAAGACTTACTTTGCAGGCGGTGTTTCTGGCAAACGGAATGCCCCGTTGCCATTCATTCACGAGCTGGATTCCGATACTGCTTTGAGATTGGTGTGTTGCGATGATCTCGCTGACGTCGCACTCAGGTGCATTGTTGACAACAAGAATTTCAAAATCCCAGTAATTCGGGATTTCTTGCCTGATCACTGAGGCCAGACAATCTCCCAGCATCACTGGACGATTGCATGTGCATATGCACAATACAACCTTGATTTTGGGCATGGGCTTCATCTGATGGTCAATGGAATTCGCTCATATTATGGCATGTGGGCGCTGATGATAATACAGTGATGATAGTTCGAGTAAAAACGGCGAGGCTGGCGCATATGCGGAGTTTGGTCGTCTTTGGATAGCGGGTGTAACGTATCCGCATAATGACTAATCTTGTTTTTGTTTGATCCTGGGGACATGCAATTGAATGCTTTAACCAAGTCCGGTCTTATCAGTGTGGTCATATGCACCCACAATCCTGACAGGCAGACTTTTTTAGAATCGTTGGAACATGTCGGAAAGCTGCGCTGGCCGGATGCCTGTCAACCGGATATCGTCATTGTCGATAATTGCAGCAGCCCTCCGTTAGCGCAATGTGACTGGTTGGGTGCATGGCTGATGAAAAACCCCGGTGCGCGCGTTGTCCGGGAATCGCAGCTGGGTTTGTCTCATGCGCGGGCACGTGCATTCAGGGAGGCGAGCGGAGAAGTGATGGTCTGTTTTGATGACGACAATGCGCCTGATACAGGCTACCTTGAGCAGGCATGGAAGGCTTTTATCGACTATCCATGGGTCGGCGTATGGGGGCCGGGAGAGATATCGGTCGCCTGGGCAGATGGTAGCCATCCCGAAGTGGTCAAGCGCCACGCCAAAGAATTTCAGCAGCACCGGCAGGCACATGTCAGTTACGGTCTGGATTTTCCTGCAATTGATAGCATGCCGTACGGTACCGGTATGGTGCTGCGCAGAGCGGTCGCCGTGAATTATGCTGCTCAGGTCGAAACTGCGGTACTGAGAACGACCGGCCGTATCGGTAATCAGCTGGCGAGCGCCGAGGATAATCAGATAGATTGGCTGGCCATGATTGATGGCTGGGCCATCGGGCGGCATCCCGCGCTGAAACTGACGCACATGATTACCGCCAGCCGCGCACAGCCTGCCTATGTTGCTCGTCTGGCTTATGGCAAAGCGAAGTCCTATCAACCGGCCTTACGTGAAATTTTGCCGGATTTCTTCGTGGCGCCGATACCGCGCTCCGGCAAAGTCATGTTGCGTTTGCTGGGCAAGGCGCTGGGCTGGATTTTTTCTTCCAGGCGTCATTCTCTGGCATATCAACTTGCCAGAACACTGGGGTCTGCTGTCGGCACATGGGCAGCATACGGCCAAAGGCCACCGCGCTGGATTCAGTGGCTGGCAGGGCATCTATACAAAGATATAAAGCAGCGATAGACAATCAATGCTTTTTGAGTGCATTGGGGTTTGTCTGCAGCAAGCTGGTGCCGCTTATATTCTCCGGTTTGGCCAGGCCGAACAGATGGAAAACAGTGGGTATGACATTGAAAGAACTTTGAACGGCGTAGTTACCGGGCTGTATTGTCTCATCAAGGATATACGCTGCACCGTGTCCACCGGTATGCCCGCCAGTGCGGCGTAGCGGCAGAGGGCCGATGCTGCCGAATTGCGGATGGTCGATGCCCAGAATGGTCTCGCGCCAGAACACCAGAATGTCGCTTTCCGTCCGGTTGGCGTTCAGTGCCGCAGGCAGGGGTCTGTAAACAACCTCACCTACCGCCTGTGCTCCCGTGAGGGGGTTGGTGCACTTCAGCAAGTCTGCCTTGATCTGTTCACAGACTTTCTCGTAGTCATGCGGGTCGACCTTGCCATATTTTTCACGTCCCTTGAGATTGATCCGAATCCGGCCGTCATAGAAGCTTGGCAGGGCAAAGGCTTTCATCTCGCGCCAATAGCGTTGGTAGTGATTGGCGGGCATCCAGTTCAGCGATCTTGTCCGGTTTCCATGTTTGCGAATGCGCTTCAAGCGCAGGCGTATCCTGTCGAGCAGGGAGGCTTGTGGGTGGTGCAGCGACGCAATGACGGATTTTTCCCATGATTCGCCGGCTTCCAGCATGGGGACCGGCATTTTGCGCCAGCTGTCAGGCACATGAAGAACGGTATTTCCTGTCTGTTGCCGGTAAATGAATTCCGGTAGCAGCGCCATTGAGGGTACGTCGCCATGGTTTGGCCCCATGCCATGCATCGAAAACATGACGATGCTTGCATCCGGAAATTCGCGCGCAAGTCGGCCTATACCTTCATCGACGGCCTGATAAAGCCTGGTCACCATTTGCCCCGAGAGCTCTGCCGTCGCGTGCTCGTGCAAGGGGTGGCTGCTGTCCACGCCGTGCCACATCGGCTCTATGATGGAGTGGAATTCGCTCCACACCACGTAAGCAAGCTCCCAGTCCGGCAGACGTTCCTTCAGCAGCCATTCGATGATATTTGTGCGCTGCGCAGCTCCCCGGCAAAGGGATTCTCCCGCGCGTTGCGTCCGCTCCATGCTCGGCCAGGTGAAGGCATAGATGAATTTTTCCGCTTCATAGCGGCCGAAACGTTGATTGATCTCTTCCAGCAGCTCGGGTGGCTCCGATTGCAACTGGATGCCGGGATCATGGGCTCCCCAGCCTACGATCCCGCAACTACGGGATGACCTGGCAAGATCAAAATAAGGCGCATCAAAGATGACAGTTCTGGATTCCAGAGAATTGATGAAAGGCGGGATGCTGGTGTCCGGCTGACTGGCAACGTATCGATCAGGATCGAACTCCACGGCAGACCAGCGCCCTGACAAATCCGGAGACTGCCCGGATGCGATGTGTTCGCCCGCAAGCCCGGTATATCGATAAATTCCGTGATCAAGCGGAAAGCTTGCCGAGCGTTTGATCAGCCCTTGCAAATTGGGCAATTTGCCTTCATGCATGAGCCGCTCAGCCAACTCGGGATCGTAACCGTCCAAGCCTATCATCAGTACCCGTTTTTTTGTTTGCTGTGTCAAGTTATTGCTCCACTTTCCAATGCCCCGATTTACCGCCGTGTTTCTCCAGTAAACGGATATTGCTGATCGTCATGCCGCGGTCGACGGCTTTGCACATGTCATAAATCGTCAGTAGCGCGACGCTGGTTGCCGTCAGTGCTTCCATTTCGACGCCGGTGCGCCCGACCGTTTCAGCGGTGACGGTGCAGTGCACGGTGTTGGTATTTTCGTCGATTTCAAATTCGACGCCGACCCTGGTCAGCGCGATCGGGTGACACAGCGGGATGAGATCGGAAGTGCGTTTCGAGCCCTGAATCGCGGCGATTCTGGCAATACCGAGTACGTCGCCTTTTTTTGCCTCGCCATGCATGATGAGGTCCAATGTGGCGGCTTGCATCTGGATGCTGCCGGCCGCAACAGCGATGCGCCGGGTTTCATTTTTCTCGCCGACGTCAACCATGTGCGCCTGGCCGCTGTTATCGAAATGTGTGAGCTGACTCATGACAGACCCCTGGTGCGGGACTCCTCGATTGCTGAAGTGAACTGATGCCTCAATACCGCTATCATACCAACGATGAAACTTATTTATGCCATGTTATTGAGTGCGCTTATGCTGCCTGCGGTGCTGCCTGCGGCGAGCGCTAACGAGCTGCCTGACCTCGGCGACGTGTCGGCCACGGTACTTTCGCCCTTGCAGGAGCAGATGATCGCCAATCAGATCATGCGCGATGTGATGCGCAGCAATCAGGTTTCGCGCGATGTAGAGATCAACGATTACATTCATAACCTCGGGTATCGCCTGGTTTCGCATGGGCCGGACAAGCGCCAGTCATTCAACTTCTTTGTCGTGCAGGACAATACCATCAATGCGTTTGCCATGCCGGGCGGCGTCATCGGCGTGCATACCGGCCTGATTCTGGCAGCCAATAATGAGTCGGAACTGGCGGGGGTGCTGGGCCACGAAATCGGTCACGTCGTGCAGCGCCATCTGGCCCGCATGATGGCGCAACAGAAGCAGGATTACCTGCTCAATCTGGCGACCATGGGGCTGGCTCTGCTGGCAGCCCGCTCGAATCCGCAACTGGGCAGCGGGGCGATGGCGGCAGCCTCGGCCGGAGCCGTGCAAAAGCAGCTCGATTACACGCGCGAACACGAGCGCGAGGCCGATCGCGTCGGTTTGCAGATACTCGACAGCGCCGGTTTCGATACGCGCGGCATGCCGGAGTTCTTCAATACCATGATGAAAAGCTCGCGCTTTGTCGACGGCAGCGCGCCTTCGTTCCTGCGCACCCACCCGTTGACCACCGAGCGTATTACCGACGTCCGCAACCGCGTCGACAGCATGCCTTACCGGCAGGTACCGGACAGCCAGGAGTTTCAATATGTGCGCGCCAAGCTACGCGCGGCGCATGGTTCTGCCTCGCAGGCCGTAACCTATTTCCAGGAAACCCTGCGCGAAGGCCGCTACACCAACGAGGCGGCAGAGCAATACGGCCTGGCACTGGCGATGATGCGCAACAACAATCCCGAAGGTGCGGCGCAGCAGGTGGAGTGGCTGCGCAAAAATGCGCCGCGCCATCCTTATGTCGAAACGCTGGCAGCCAATCTGCTGGTGGCCCGGCGCGATGTCGAAGGCGCAGGCAAGCAGTTCGCCCAAGCCTTGCAGCAGTTCCCCAATCATCGCGCGCTGATTTACGGATATGCCGAGCATTATCTTGCGTTGGGGCAGGCAGACAAGGCCTTGAAGCTGATCGGCGACAAGCAGCCGGCATGGCCGGACGATCCATACTTCTATGAATTGAAGTCGCGCGCCTACACCATGCAGGGCAAGAACCTGCTCAGGCATCAGGCGCAGGGCGAGGCTTACTTCCGCAGGTATGATCTGCAAAGCGCGCTGGAACAGATGGATCTGGCAGCAAAAGCCAACGACGGCGATTTTTATCAGCAATCCATCGTCGAAGCGCGTTTGAACCAGCTGAAGCAGATGGCGCTGGAACCGAAAAAGGAGGGAATATTCAATTGAACGAGCAGGATATGATCAGCGTGCAGGATTCGAGCAGACTGTTGCCGCGTCGCGGCTTTCTGCAGTTGGCGTTGGGCGCAGTTGCTGCGCTGATGTGGATGCCCGTCAGCGCATTGGCCGCGCTCTGGAACAAGGCGGCATTCGAAGCGACGACGCAACCGGAAGCGGTCAAGGGCTTGCAGGTACAGGACGAGATTCCGAGCAAGGAAATCGACATCGTCGCCCCCGACTTTGCCGAGAACGGCGCCGTGGTGCAGGTTGAAGTCAAAAGCCGTATTCCCGGCACCGAGGCGATCGCCATTCTGGTGGAGAAAAACCCGACGCCGCTGATCGCCAATTTCATGTTCAGCGATGGCGCCCAGCCGTCGGTCGTGACCCGCATCAAGATGGCAGAAACCTCGAATGTGCAGGTGATCGTCAAGGCCGGTGACCGTTATTTCACGGCAGCCAGGATGGTTGAAGTCTCGTTGAGCGGCTGCTGATGGAGTCTGTATGCTAGAGGAATCTGTATGAGAGACATGAAAATGCGTGCCCAGCTCAAAGCGGGCGTGACCGAAGTGAAAGCGCTGATCAGCCATCCGATGGAAACCGGCCGCCGCAAAAACGCGCTCGACGAGACGGTACCTGCCCATTTCATTCAACTGGTGACAGCCACGCTCAATGGCAGGACAGTGCTGGAAGCGCAGTGGGGTACCGGTGTTGCCAAGAACCCTTACCTGACTTTTTACCTGAGCGATGCCAAAGCCGGTGACAAGGTTGTCATCACCTGGCACGACAACAACGGCGAAACCGGCTCCGGCGAGATTGTGGTGACGGCCGCCTGAGGCAGATCGCGATTTAGAGCAGATCGATCCCGAATCTTTTTACCAGCAAGGCAAACAGCCCGAAGCAGCAGACGGTGACCAGCACGCAGCTCGCCAGCGTGGGCCAGAACCCGATGCGCGGCAGCAGCCAGGGAAAGAGTAGAAACATCGGCAGGGTCGGGATCACGTACCAGAAGGTATACCAGGCATGATTGGCGATTTTTTCGCCGGATTGCCCTTCTACATACAGCCAGATCAGCGCCAGCACCGTCACCAGCGGCAGTGCCGCAACGAAGCCGCCCAGCTTGTCGCTGCGTTTGGCAATTTCGGAAACCAGCACGACCACGCCGGCAGTCAGCAGATATTTGGTCACGATCCAGCTCATGCTTTACTCCTTTGACATACGCGCTGCAACCGCTTCCGCCACGCGGATGCCATCCACTGCAGCCGACAGAATGCCGCCGGCGTAGCCTGCGCCCTCGCCGGTCGGGTAGAGGCCGCGCGTGTTGATGCTTTGCAGGCTGATGTCGTCGCGTTTGATGCGGATAGGCGACGAAGTGCGGGTTTCTACGCCGGTCAATACGCCGTCGGCCAGATCGAAACCGGGAATCTGTCTGGCGAAAGCGGGAATGGCCTCGCGTATGGCGCTGATGGCATATTCCGGTAATGCGGTATCGAGATTGGTCAGCTTCACGCCCGGCGTATAGGAGGGCAGGACTTCGCCGAATGCGGTGGAGGGACGGTTGGCGAGAAAGTCGCCGATCAACTGCCCCGGTGCGCTGTAATTGCTGCCGCCCAGTACATAGGCGCGGGATTCCAGTTCACGCTGAAAACGCATGCCGGCCAGGGGGTCGCCGGGGTAATCGGCTTCCGGCGTGATGCCGACGACGATGCCGGCGTTGGCGTTGCGCTCGTTGCGCGAGTACTGGCTCATGCCGTTGGTGACAACGCGGCCTTCCTCCGAGGTGGCGGCAACGACCGTGCCGCCCGGGCACATGCAGAAGCTGTAGACCGAGCGTCCGTTGCTGGCGTGGTGCACCAGTTTGTAATCGGCGGCGCCGAGCTTGCTCAGCAATTCTTCGCTGTAACTTTTGCCATAGCGCGCGCGGTCGATCAGCGATTGCGGGTGCTCGATACGGAAGCCGACGGAAAAAGGCTTGGCTTCGATGTAAATGCCGCGCTTGTGAATCATTTCGAAGGTGTCGCGCGCGCTATGGCCGACCGCCAGCACCAGATGCCGGGTCGGGATGCGCTCGCTGTTTTGCAGCACGACTGCGCTGACCTCGCCCTGTTCCAGCTCAATATCCTCCACCCGGCTCTGGAAGCGGATCTCGCCGCCGAGCTGGATGATGGTGTTGCGCATTTCTTCCACCATGCCGACCAGCCTGAAGGTACCGATATGCGGATGGCTGACGTAAAGGATTTCTTCCGGCGCACCGGCCTTGACGAATTCATGCAGCACTTTGCGGCCGTAGTGCTTGGGGTCCTTGATCTGGCTGTAGAGCTTGCCGTCGGAGAAAGTGCCGGC
>JBEDHT010000211.1:0-3505 GCA_041174025.1 Pseudomonadota bacterium | reverse complement strand
GGTCCATGCCACGCACCGAGATCTTGAGCGGATCCGTCTTGATCTGCGAGGCCTTGGAAACACTGGGCAGATCGACCGTGCCGCTGGGCATCATCGGGGCCGTGACCATGAAGATCACCAGCAGTACCAGCATCACGTCGATATAAGGCACGACGTTGATCTGGTTCATCATGCGGCGCGATTTGCGACGGCTCATGGCCTAGGCCTTCCGCTGCAGGATATTGGTGAATTCTTCCATGAAGCTTTCATAGCGCACGGATAGCCGGTCAACGGAAGAAGCAAAACGGTTGTAGGCAATCACCGCCGGGATGGCGGCAAACAGACCGATCGCGGTCGCAATCAATGCCTCGGCAATACCGGGAGCGACTTGCGCCAGGGTTGCCTGTGCCGTGTTGGCGAGACCGAGGAAGGCATTCATGATGCCCCAGACCGTACCGAGCAGACCGATGTAAGGGCTGACGGAACCGACCGAAGCCAGAAACGGAAGGTGGGCGTCAAGATCATCCATTTCGCGGTTATAAGCTGCCCGCATGGCGCGGCGCGAACCTTCCATGATGTCGCTGACTTCCAGCCCGCCCTGGCGCTTCAGCCTGGCATATTCCTTGAAACCTGCCTCGAACATGCTGGCGATGCCCTGCGGTTTTCTGCGGCCGGCCGTGACACTTTCATACAAGAGGTTGAGATCGCCGCCGGTCCAGAACTTGTTCTCGAAATCCTCGGCTTCCTGATCCGAACGTTTGAGGGTAAAGAACTTGATGAAGATATACCACCATGAAACCAGCGATGCCAGCACCAGGATCAGCATCACCAGCTGCACCGGCACGCTGGCGCCGGAAATCAGGGCAACAATCGACATATCGGTGGTCGCATGTAAATCAGTCGGGTTCATTCAGGCTCCATTGTTTGCTTAGATGATTGCTTTGCTTTGCTTTGCTTTTCTTTGCTTTGCGCTTAGATGATTATTTTGCATTTACCGTGCGGCGTTTTCGATCAGACCGCGCACGGATGAAGGAATGCTGACTGGTTTGAAATCGATGGCATTGACACAAACCACTTCGACTTCAGCTTCAGTCAGGATTTCCTGCTGCCGGTAAATCTTCTGCTCGAACACCAATAAACTTCTGCCTACCCTGTTGAGAACGGTCACCACATCCAGCGCGTCGTTGAATTCTGCAGCGCGCCTGTATTGTAGCGTAATCGCACGCACAACGAAGATGACGCCAAAGACGCTTTTGAGTTCCGTCTGCTCAACACCGAGCGTGCGTAACCACTCGGTACGCGCACGCTCCATGAATTTCAGGTAATTGGCGTGATACACCACGCCGCCGCCGTCGGTATCCTCATGGTAGACCCTGACCGGCCAATCGAACCGCATCATTCCTGCCACAGCGTGCCGCTCGCCAACGCCGCCGGTACCGGCAGACCGAAATGCTGATAAGCCAGTTGCGTCGCCACCCGTCCGCGCGGCGTGCGCATCAGATAGCCCTGCTGGATCAGATAAGGCTCCAGCACGTCTTCTATGGTATCGCGCTCCTCGCCGATCGCCGCCGCGAGATTATCGAGCCCGACCGGGCCGCCGCCGAATTTTTCCAGCACGGCCTGCAACAGTTTTCTGTCCATCACATCGAAGCCAAGCTGGTCGACATCCAGCATTTTCAGTGCCGCATCGGCAATCTCGGAACTGACCGTGCCATTGCTCTTGACCTGTGCGTAATCGCGCACCCGTCGCAACAGCCGGTTAGCGATGCGGGGCGTTCCACGCGAGCGTTTTGCGATTTCCAGCGCACCGGCTTCCTGCATCGGCACTTCCAGCAAGTCAGCCGAACGATGCACGATACGTGCCAGCTCTTCAGCAGTATAGAACTCCAGTCTGGAAACGATGCCGAAGCGGTCGCGCAACGGATTGGTCAGCATCCCGGCCCGGGTGGTCGCGCCAACCAGCGTGAAGGGCGGCAGGTCGAGACGCACAGAACGTGCGGCAGGACCTTCGCCAATCATGATATCGAGCCGGTAATCCTCCATCGCCGGATAGAGTATCTCCTCCACCACCGGAGACAGACGGTGAATCTCGTCGATGAACAGCACGTCATTGGGTTCAAGATTGGTCAGCAGCGCCGCCAGATCGCCCGCACGTTCGAGTACGGGGCCGGAAGTCTGGCGCAGGTTGACGCCCATTTCGCGTGCGATGATATGGGCCAGCGTGGTTTTACCGAGCCCCGGCGGGCCGAACAGCAACACATGGTCGAGCGCTTCGGAACGCCCGCGCGCCGCATTGATGAATATCTCCAGCTGGCCGCGCGCCTTTTGCTGGCCGATATATTCATCCAGCACCTTGGGCCGTAACGCGCGCTCTATCGCCTCTTCCTGCGGATTTTGTGCTGCCGGGGCAATCAAACGGTCGGTTTCTATCATCGCTCGAGCTCCACTCAGGTTCTGGAAAGCGACTTCAGCGCCAGCTTGATGCCATCGGCGACGGCGATATCCGCCGGCAACGGCTTGACTGCTGCCAGGGCTTCGCGCTCGTTGTAGCCCAGCGCCAACAGGGCATTCAGCACATCCGCACCGGCAGTTCTGCTCTGCGCACCCGGCTGCGACGTCACACCTTCAATCGAGAATTTGTCCTTCAGCTCCAGCAGCAGGCGCTCGGCCGTTTTCTTGCCGACTCCCGGCACGCGCGTCAGCAAGGCTGCATCCTGCAGGGCAACCGCCTGCGCAAGATCGTCGACCGACAGGCCGCTCAGAATAGAAAGCGCGGATTTCGCACCGACACCATTGACCTTCAAAAGCTGGCGGAAAGTTGCGCGCTCACGCTCGCTGCCAAAGCCGTAGAGCAGTTGTGCGTCCTCGCGCACAATAAACTGGGTCAGCAGCACAATCTTTTCACCGGTGGCCGGCAGATTGTAGAAAGTACTCATCGGCACTTCGCATTCATAGCCAACGCCGTTGACGTCGATCAGCACCAGGGGCGGCGTTTTTTCAAGCAGAACACCATGCAGGCGACCGATCATGACTGGATTCCGGAAAATAAGTTAAGAAATGAATTCACGGGCTATATTAGCCTACCGCCGCGCACACGAAAACCGGCCGTCGCCAGCCTGCCCAGACCCTGGCCGCCATGTGCATGGCAAATCGCGCAAGCCAGCGCGTCGGCAGAATCCGGACTTGGATTGGCAGGCAGCTTGAGCAGGCGCTTGACCATTTCCTGCACCTGCTCTTTGGCGGCATGGCCGTTGCCGACCACCGATTGCTTGACCTGCAGTGCAGTGTATTCGGCCACCGGCAACTGCCGCAACACGGCAGCGCTGATGGCAGCACCGCGTGCCTGACCGAGCAAAAGCGTGGACTGCGGGTTGACGTTGACGAAGACTTTTTCAACAGCAGCCTGTTCTGGCGCATAGGTATCGATCACTTCGAACAGACTGTCCAGTATGATTTTCAGCCGCGTCGGCAGATCCTCGATATCCGCGCCCTTGCCGGAAGTGGTCTTGATGGTACCGCTGGCGAT
>JBEDHT010000210.1:0-3308 GCA_041174025.1 Pseudomonadota bacterium | reverse complement strand
AGTCCTACATGCAGTCGAACACGCCGGCGCGCTTTCTCGCCAAGCGTTTCGCTGCCAAGGAGGCCTTTGCCAAGGCACTCGGTACTGGCCTGCGTGGCCCGGCTACCTTTCAGAATATCGGCGTCACGCATGATGACCTCGGCAAGCCGGTGCTCGATATTGCGGCGGACCTGCAGGCCTTGCTCGACAGCAAGGGAGTCCGTTACACGCATCTTTCCATCAGCGACGAGAAAGCGCTGGCTGCTGCATTTGTCGTGCTGGAAACATGAGCGCGGATGAAATGGATTTCGAGCGCCGTTTCGGCGGCGTTGCCCGACTTTATGGCGATGCCGGACTGAAGGCCTTTGGCGTTGCGCACGTCATCGTTATCGGCATTGGCGGTGTTGGTTCGTGGGCGGCCGAGGCGCTGGCGCGCAATGCAGTCGGCCGTATCACGCTGATCGATCTCGACCATATTGCCGAGTCCAACGTCAATCGCCAGCTGCACGCGCTTGATGGCGAATTCGGCAAGGCCAAGGTGGCAGCCATGGCCGCGCGCATACAGGCGATCAACCCGCTCTGCGTGGTCGGTCAGGTCGAGGATTTCGTGACGCCGGAGAATGTTGAAACCCTGCTGGATCAGGGGGCGGATGTCGTGCTCGACGCAATCGATGACGCCAGGGCCAAGATCGCCATAGCGGCATGGTGCCGTGCGCGCAAGCAGCCGCTGGTGATGACCGGTGGCGCCGGCGGCAGGCTGGACCCGACCAGAATTTCGGTGGCGGATCTGGCCGATACCAGCGGCGATCGCTTGCTGGCCAAGGTGCGTAATCAGTTGCGGCGCGATCATGGTTTTCCCAAAAGCGAAAAAGGCAGGTTCGGCATTCCCTGCGTTTATTCCGACGAGCCGGTGCACCGGCCGAAAAGCCGCCATTGCGATGTGGATGAGACTGCCATTACCGGGCTCAACTGCGCCGGCTATGGCTCATCCGTCTGCGTCACTGCGCCTTTCGGCATGGCAGCCGCAGCGCTGGTACTGAACCTCCTGCAAAAACACCGGTCTGCCTGACTCGTTCGAACGAGTGAGCCGGCATGACCAATACCAATCGATTCAAGGGCAATAAAGCCAGCCTGCCAAGTAAAATCTGCGCCCAATGCGGCAGGGAAATGAGCTGGCGCAAATCCTGGGAGAAAAACTGGGAGGCCGTGAAATACTGTTCGGACGGCTGCCGCAGGCAGGCCAGACAACAAGGCGGGCAACTGTCCCTAGATGCCGCCGGCACCGGGTCTGGAGTTTCCTCATGAGCTGCCGTCATCTGGTCATTGTTCTGGGCGATCAGCTCAATCCGGATAATCCCGCGCTCGACGGTTTCGACCCCGCCTGTGATCGCTTGCTGATGGTGGAAGCCGCAGGTGAGGCAAGCCATGTCTGGAGCCACAAGGCGCGTATCGCGCTGTTCCTGTCGGCCATGCGTCACCATGCGGAATGGCTGCGCGCTCATGGCATGGCGCCGGTCTACCTCAAACTCGGGGAGCACGCTTACCCCACGCTCGAAGCTGCTTGGGACGGACAGATTAACAGGCTGAAACCGCAACGCATCATCGTTTGCGAACCGGGCGAATATCGACTGGAACAGTCCTTGAAAACCTGCGCCGCCGAAGCCGGAGTGCCGCTGGTAATCCGGGACGACAGCCATTTTCTCTGCAGCAGGGCGGAATTCAAACGCTGGGCCGGCAACAGCCGTTCATTGCGCATGGAGTTCTTCTACCGCCACATGCGCAGGCAGCACGACGTGCTGATGGAGGGCAGCGTACCGGCTGGCGGTGCCTGGAATTACGATGCCGACAACCGGCAATCCTTCGGCAAGCAGGGGCCGCAGGCAGTACCGCCCTTGCCGCAGCTGTCTGTCGATGACATCACGCAACAGGTTTTTGCCGATGTCGAACAGCATTTCTCCCATCACCCCGGCTCGCTGGAACATTTTTGCTGGCCGGTGACGCGCGCGCAGGCGCTGGCATTTCTTGACGATTTTGTCGCTAACAAGCTGGCCGGCTTCGGCCCGCATCAGGATGCGATGTGGCAGGGTGAAGCACCGTTTTTGTGGCATTCCTTGCTGGCCTCATCACTCAATCTCAAGCTGTTGAATCCGCGCGAGGTGATTGCGGCGGCAGAGCAGGCCTGGCATCAGCGCCGGCTGCCGCTGGCCAGCGTGGAAGGGTTTATCCGGCAGATACTGGGCTGGCGCGAATTCATACGCGGTGTCTATTGGCTGGACATGCCTGGCCTGGGTGAAGCCAACCATTATCAACATCGGCGTGCCTTGCCGGGATGGTTCTGGACCGGCGACACGCAGATGAACTGCCTGCGGCAGACCATCAGGCAGACGCTGGAATACGGTTACGCTCATCATATTCAGCGACTGATGGTGACAGGCTTGTTCGGCCTGTTGGCGGAAATTTCCCCGCGCGAGGTCGAGGCCTGGTACCTCGCCGTTTATGTTGATGCGGTGGAATGGGTGGAGTTGCCGAATACGGCCGGCATGGCCTTGTACGCCAACGGCGGCCGCTTCACCAGCAAGCCCTATGTGGCGAGTGGCGCCTATATCAAGCGTATGAGCAATTACTGCTCAGGATGCCGCTACAAGCCTGAGATCAAGAGTGGGGCGGAGGCCTGCCCCTATACAGTGCTTTACTGGAATTTTCTGATCCGGCATTACGACAGTTTCGCCCGCAACCCGAGAACCGCGCTGATGGCGAAGAACGTCGACCGCATGAGTGAGCCGGAGCGGATTGCCGTCAGCGATCATGCGTCTGCGTTGCTGCAGCGGCTGGAGCAGTTGTAGCAGTTGTAGCAGACGCAGTGATAACTGGGAAAGCTCTGGAGCATCAGTACTGCGTGCGCCAGGAAAAGACAACGCGCTGATGTTTGTCGTTGATGCGCAGGTGGTGCGTCTTGACGATGCCATCGTAAGAGGCTGTGATGACGTATCTGCCGACCGGCATTTTTGCCAGCAGCAACGGACCTTTGGTAACGGTGTCGACAACCAGGCTGCCTTTGCTGTCGGTGATCTGAACCGGCACGCTGGCGAGAAAACTTTCACGCTTGGCAGTTTTTTCCAGGAACAGCAGCTCAAGCTGATATTCATGCGAAATCCGGCGCATTTCCTGTGATTCGCAGAAACCGATGCCGCCACTGACAAAAGTCACTTCATTTTCGACGTGAATTTCGAGATCGACTTCTTCCGGAGCGCAGGGCTCGTCAATTTCCTCATACATGGCCGATTCTTCGGTTTTTTCGTAATGTGCAACTGCCTGTTGGGGTAGTGCAT
>JBEDHT010000209.1:0-6092 GCA_041174025.1 Pseudomonadota bacterium | reverse complement strand
ACCCTTTGCTGCACCTGGTCGTAGATGGCCGGGTGCAGGATTGCTTCGAGCTGCCGTCTGGCATGTTCATCGGCGAACACTTTTTCGCGCAAGGCTGCGCGATTGAGGCTGCCGTCAGGATTGAGGAATTCGTTGCCGAAAAGGTTGATGATGCTTTGCAATAAAGACTGGCCTGGCGCAGTCAACTCATGCGCGATGGCGTCAGTATCGATTACCGGTACGCCGAGTCCGGCAAAAATGCGCGCCGCTTCGCTTTTCCCGCTACCGATGCCACCGGTGAGGCCGACCAGAAACATGTCAGCCTGCCAGATAAAATCCGGCGAGTTGCGGCCCCCAGAACAAGGCGGCAATGCCCCCTGTTGCAAGAAAGGGACCGAAAGGGATGGGGACTTCGCGGCGATGTCTGGCGAGGATGATCAGTGCGATGCCGATGACGGAACCGGCGACCGATGCAAGCAGAATCACGGCGGGCAGTAACTGCCAGCCGAACCAGGCGCCAATCGCCGCCAGCAGTTTGAAATCGCCGTAACCCATGCCTTCCTTGCCGGTCAGCAGCTTGAATGCCCAGTAAATTGTCCACAGGCTGAGATAGCCTGCGATTGCGCCGATGACTGCAGACTGCAGATCGGTGAAACCGCCGCCTATATTGAAAAATATACCCAGCCAGAGAAGTGGCAGGGTGATGTCGTCCGGCAGCAGCTGGGTGTCGAAGTCAATGAAGGTCAGGGCAATCAGCGCAAAGCTGAAGATGAGTGCCGCAACAGTCATGCCGGATATGCCGAACTTCCAGGCGATGGCGCCAGCCAGTGCGCCGGTGAGCAATTCAACCAGCGGGTAGCGCAAGCTGATTTTGCTTTTGCAGCTCGCGCATTTGCCGCCCAGAACGGCATAGCTGATGAGCGGGATGTTCTGCAGCGCGGTAATTCTGTGACCACAGGACGGGCAGGCAGAACGTGGTACCAGCAGGTTGTATCTTGATGGGGAAGGCTCTGCGGATTCGTCCTGCGCTTGTGCCAAAATCGCACGGCATTCGGACCGCCATGCCAGCTCCATCATTTTGGGCAAGCGATGGATCACCACATTGAGAAAGCTGCCTGTCAGCAATCCGAACAATGATACGAGTGCAACGTAAATGAAAGGGCTGGTGTGTAAGGCAATCAACAAAGGGTCGAAAAAATCAAACATGAGCGGGCCCTGGATAAAGTTGATGCATCATCCCACCGATATTCATTCATCGCAACTTGCAACCATTTTGCCGTTGCCGCGTTTCATGCATGACGGACTATTGAAAATTCCACTTTCGCCGCCAGTTAATAACCTGTATGGAAAGGTACACCATGGACAAAGAACACGACACTTTAAAAAACGATGCTCACCTCAAATCGGTCTGGGATGAACCGGTGGTCTGCCGGGTCGAGGTCGATTTATCCGGCTGGCTCGAGCAACTGACCGGCCGCCCGGACTGGGAATTGCTGGAGGAAGATGAGGATGAGAATTACATCAGCTTCGCCATGCGCCGCGGCCGCCAGGAAGCAGAGGTTACGCTCTATCACAACGGTTATGCGGTTGTCGATGTCGACGGCGAGGCGTTGTTCGACGGCTCATTGACGACAGGTACCAGCAAGTGCGCGCACCTCAGCTATTTTCATGCAGAAAGCGGAGAGCCTATTACCCTGAATTGAGCGGCTTAATGGCTGCGCTCGACGGCGAAGCGGGCAAGCTCCGTGAGTGCCTGAAGATAAGTCGAGGCCGGCAGATGGGCGATTGCCGCACAGCCTTTTTCCGCTTCCTTTTGAGCCATGCTGCGCACCTCGCTCAGTGCGTCGGTGGCAGCCACGGCTTCCAGCACTGCGGGCAGGTCGTCCAGACCGCCTTGCTCGATAGCGTGACGTATCAGCTGCTGCTGTGTTTTGTTGCCGCGCCGCATGGCGATCAGCAACGGCATGGTGGGTTTGCCTTCTGCGAGGTCGTCACCCAGATTTTTGCCGATTTCCGCGCTTTCTCCGCTCAGGTCCAGCACGTCGTCGATCAGCTGAAACGCCGTGCCAAGACGCATACCGTATTCGGCCATGGCGTGTTCATCCTCTGCTGACGCATTGCAGACAACGGCGCCAAGGCGGGTTGCCGCTTCGAACAATTTTGCCGTTTTGTAGTGAATGACCTTCAGGTAGGCTTCGTCGGTGATGTCGGCATCATGCACATTGAGCAGTTGCAGCACTTCGCCCTCGGCGATGATGTTGGTGGCTTCCGCCAGAATTTCCATGACGCGCATGTTCTGCACTTCGACCATCATCTGGAATGCCCTGGAATAGACGAAATCACCCACCAGGACGCTGGCGGCATTGCCGAACATGGTATTGGCGGTAGCCTGGCCGCGGCGCATGGATGACTCGTCAACGACATCGTCATGCAGCAGTGTGGCGGTGTGAATGAACTCGACAACGGCGGCCAGTTGGTGATGCGTCGCCGTGATCTTGCCGAAGGCACCGGCGGCGAGCAGTACCAGCGCCGGTCTCAAGCGCTTGCCGCCACCATTGATGATGTAGTTTGCAACCTGGTTGACCAGTACGACTTCGGAGTGCAGGGAGCGGCGGATGACGGCGTCAACTGCCGTCATGTCATTGGTGATGCAAGATAATAAGTCTTGAGACACGTGATTTGCTCTGAACGGTTGTGCGCCATGGAGCTGCGAATCCAGGGCCGAATGCATGGTGTTAAAATCAAGCTTCGGATTCTAGCATATCCGTGATGGTCTGATGCCCGCGATGCAGGGCATTCCGGCGTTTCGGAATACTGGTACAAAAGACAATAATGGGTTTGCTTTCCTTGCGCTTTTACGTATAATGCGCGATTCATTTGAAAGCGTAGCGAACGAGGCTTAATCATGTATGCAGTCATCAAAACCGGCGGTAAACAGTACCGTGTAGCCGCTGGCGATAAGCTAAAGGTTGAAAAATTGGCGGGCGAAGTCGGTAGCGACATCACGCTTGACCAGGTATTAATGGTGGCAGATGGCGACAACGTGACCATCGGCGCCCCTCTGATCGACGGTGCCAGTGTCAAGGCCAAGGTGGTTGCACACGGCCGTGGCGACAAGGTGATGATTTTCAAATTCCGCCGTCGTAAGCACTACCGCAAGACCCAAGGTCACCGTCAGGATTTCACGGAAATCGAAATCGGCACAATCGCAGCGGCAGGCAAGCCAGCCAAGGCATCCAAGGCCAAAGCGGCAGCAGCCGAGTAATAAAGGAATAAATCATGGCACATAAAAAAGCAGGCGGCAGTTCACGTAACGGTCGCGACTCACAGGCCAAGCGTCTTGGCGTCAAGGCCTTCGGCGAGCAGATCGTCAGCGCAGGCAGCATTATCGTTCGCCAGCGCGGCACCCGCATGCATGCTGGCGACAACGTCGGCATGGGCAAGGACCACACCTTGTTTGCCAAGGTTGATGGTAAAGTGACATTCAGCGTCAAGGGTGCTCTGCGTCGCAAGCTGGTTAGCGTCATTCCGGCCTGATACGTACAAGCTTCGCAAAAGCCCTATCGCAACGGTAGGGCTTTTTTGTTTTGGCGAAATGCCGGTGTGAATCACTGCGTTGACGCCATCATTGAAATGGCTGACGATGCAGGCGTCACTTGTGCTGACTGAAACCACGGAAGCGGAAATTATCCAGAAATGAAGTTCATCGACGAAGCAACAATCAAGGTCTACGCCGGCGATGGCGGCAACGGCGCTGCGACGTTTCGTCGTGAGAAGTATGAGCCCATGGGAGGCCCCAGCGGCGGCGATGGCGGCCGTGGCGGCTCGATTTTTGTGGTCGCCGACCTCAATATCAATACGCTCGTGGATTACCGCTATACCCGTACTTTCCGCGCACAGCGCGGTGAGAACGGCCGCAGTTCGGATTGTTACGGTGCCAAGGGCGAAGACCTCATTCTTCGCGTGCCGGTGGGTACCGTGATCAGCGACAAGGCCAGTGGTCAGGTGCTGGTCGATCTGGCGGAAAACGGTCAAAAAGCCCTGCTGGCAAAAGGCGGTAACGGCGGTTTGGGCAATATCCACTTCAAGACCAGTACCAACCGGGCGCCCAGGCAATGCACACCCGGCGAGCCGGGCGAAGAACTGGAACTTTACATGGAACTCAAGGTGCTGGCCGATGTAGGCTTGCTCGGCATGCCGAATGCCGGTAAATCCACCTTTATCCGTTCCGTTTCTGCGGCCAAACCCAAGGTTGCCGATTATCCTTTTACGACGCTGCATCCCAACCTCGGCGTGGTGCGCGTTGATACCAACCGCAGTTTCGTCATTGCCGACATTCCCGGCCTGATCGAAGGCGCCGCTGAGGGTGCCGGGCTGGGACATCAGTTCCTGCGCCATCTGGCACGCACCCGGCTGTTGCTGCATATCGTCGATATTGCGCCTTACGACGAATCGGTCGATCCGGTGCAGGAAGCCCGTGCGATTGTCGCAGAGCTGAGAAAATACGACGAAGAACTTTATAATAAACCGCGCTGGCTGGTACTCAACAAGGTCGATATGCTGGAAGACCCGGCTTCTGCGGTTGAAAGTTTTGTGCGGAATTACGGTTGGGACGGACCATGCTTTGCCATTTCTGCTATCAGCGGCGGCGGTACCAAAGAGCTGGTCTATGCCATCATGGAGCATCTGGAAAATACCAAACGACTGGAAGCGGAATCCACGAAAGATGAACTCCCTACTGACTGATGCGCAGACGCTGGTCGTCAAGGTCGGCTCCAGCCTGGTGACCAATAATGGCCGTGGTCTGGACATGGCAGCCATATCGGCCTGGGTCACGCAGATTTCCGCGCTGGTCAAGCAACAGCGGCAGGTCGTGCTGGTATCCAGCGGCGCAGTGGCAGAGGGCATGCAAAGGCTGGGATGGAAAAAACGTCCCACCAATATCAACGAACTGCAGGCCGCTGCGGCAGTGGGTCAAATGGGGCTGGTGCAGATGTACGAATCCTGCTTCAGCCAGCATGGCCTGCATACCGCACAGGTGCTGCTCACCCATGAAGACCTCGCCGACCGTAAACGCTATCTGAATGCGCGTAGCACCCTACGCACGCTGCTCGATTTGAACGTTATCCCCATCATTAATGAGAACGACACCGTCGTTACCGACGAAATCCGCTTCGGCGATAACGACACGCTTGCTTCGCTGGTGGCGAATCTGATTGAAGCCGATGTGCTGGTGATACTGACCGATCAAAGCGGGCTCTACTCGGCTGATCCGAGAAAGCATCCGGATGCGGTGTTCATCGAACGTGAAACTGCCGGCAATCCTGCGCTGGAAAAGATGGCCGGCGGCGCCGGTACGGCCATCGGCAGCGGCGGCATGCTGACCAAGATACTGGCGGCCAAACGCGCAGCCAGAAGCGGTGCCGGAACCATCATTGCCTCGGGCCGCGAATCCGATGTGTTGCTGCGCCTGGCGCAAGGCGAGTCCATAGGCACGCATCTGCATGCCGAGCAAATGAAAACCGTTGCCAGAAAGCAATGGCTTGCCGATCATCTGCGACTGGCGGGCAAAGTCACCCTTGATGCGGGCGCAGCCAAAGCGCTGTTGCAGGGCGGCAAAAGCCTGTTGCCGATTGGCGTAATCAAGGCCGAGGGACATTTTGACCGTGGCGATGTTGTCGCCTGTCTCGATGACAGCGGCAATGAAATCGCCCGTGGCCTCATCAACTACAATGCCGCTGAAACAGCGAAAATTTTGCGTAAACCCAGCAGCGAGATTGAAAACATTCTCGGCTACATCGACGAAGCCGAACTGATTCATCGTGACAATCTGGTGCTGCTTTAGCAGCACCAGATTGCGGCGAAGGCTAACGCGCGAAGCGGGTTAAGCCAAAGCCACAATCCGAAAGTAGCAGCACCAGATTGCGGCGAAGGCTAACGCGCGAAGCGGGTTACGCCAAAGCCACAATCCGAAAGCAGCAGCAGATTGCGTTTGCATGCAAATCGCAGGGCCGGACGAGCCAAATTCGTACCACAGAAATATTGCCTTAAGGGAGCCATTCAATGAGCCAAGCAAACAATCAGGCAAAACCGTTAGTTGCCATCATCATGGG
>JBEDHT010000208.1:0-5166 GCA_041174025.1 Pseudomonadota bacterium | reverse complement strand
ATGAAAGCAAGGCAATGAAACTTTATCTGGTCAGGCATACGCGTTTGAGCATAGATCACGGCATTTGCTACGGGCAGGCCGATGTCGATGTCGCGCCGAGCTTTCATGATGAGTTGCGCAGCATCAAGGCCAAGCTGGCAGAGATCGAGTTTGATGCGCTGTATTGCAGCCCGCTGCAGCGCTGCCAGAAATTGGCTGAGGCGATCGCACCGGGCAGGGCGATTGCGGATGATCGTCTGAAAGAGCTGCATTTCGGTGATTGGGAGCTGCAGCGCTGGGACGACATACCGCGCGATCTGTTCGATCACTGGGCAGATGACTACGCCAGTTTGAGCCCCCCCAATGGCGAGACATTCACTGAGCTGCATGCGCGCGCGCGGCAATTTGTCGATGAAATCAAAACCATTCATGATGGCAGAAACATTCTGGCAGTGGCGCACGGCGGCTGGATACGCGCCTTGCTGGCGGATGTTCTCAATATGCCGCTGAAGGGCTTGTTCCGGTTCGAGGTGGATTACGGCAGCGTTACGCAGCTCAGCTTCGACGGTGAAATTCCCCGTATCGGTTTTGTAAACCGCTAGTGCATTATTCCTGAGCGCGCTGTTTTAGTGTTAGTGGCAGACCCGCCGCAACAAAAACCACCTCATCGGCGAGCTGCGCCACAGCCTGATTGAGCCTGCCTTGCTCATCCTGAAAACGCCGGTTGATTTCTCCCAGCGGGACGATGCCCATGCCGACTTCATTGCTGACCATGATGATTTGTCCCGGTAGCGCCGGCAGCAGAGCGAGTAATCGCTCACGTTCGTGCTGCCATGAAGATGCTTCGGGTGGCTTGCAGTCGGAACATATCCACTGCGCCAGCCACAAAGTGAGGCAATCGACGATCAGGCAGCGGTCGGCACGGGCGTGGCGTTCCAGCGCATCGGCAAGAAAATGCGGTTCTTCCACCAGCGCCCATGTCACCGGGCGCCTTGCCTGATGATGGCTGATGCGCCGCCGGAACTCATCGTCATAGACCTGCGCAGTAGCGATATAAGTGACTGGTTGCCCGCTGCGGGTTGCCAGTTGCTCGGCATGAGCGCTTTTGCCGGAACGGGCGCCGCCAAGAATAAGCGTGGATGACATCGGTTTACCTCAAGTGAATGCGGGTCAGCTCCAGTGTTTGCTGAAAGTTCGTGCTGCATGCCAGCGCTGAATGATGTCCTGCATTTGCCGGAGGCCGTGGGTGACCACCGATGGCCCCGGTTGCAGGATATCCGCCGATTTGATTTCATGCACCCATCCGTTCCTGACGGCGCTGATTTCGCTCCAGCCCTGACGCGCCATGAGTTGTTCCGGGTTGAATTTCTTGCCGCACCATGAGCCGATGATGATGTCCGGATTGCGCTGGATGACTTCCGCGCCATTGGCGATGACGCGTTCCCGCGCAGCAGGATGGCGGGCAAGGTCGGCAAAAATGTCGATGCCGCCGGCGATGTCGATCAGTTCCGATACCCAGGCTATGCCGCTGATCATCGGCTTATCCCATTCCTCGAAATAAACAGCAGGCTTGCTGCTGAGGTGACTCGCCATTTCGCGCGTGCGCTCAATCTGCTGCAGCAGTCCGGCTATGAGTTGCGCGGCGTTGTCTGTTGATGCTGTCAGGGCGCCGAGTGTCGAGATCATGCGGAAGATGTCATTGATCGAACGCTGATTGAAGGCGTGGACTTCAATGCCGGCTTTGATCAGTGCGGCTGCAATATCGGCCTGCAGATCGGTTGCGGTGAGCACCAGATCCGGTTTCAGCGCCAGAATCTTGTTCAGGTTCGCGCTGGTGAATGCGCTTACCCGCGGTTTTTCGCGGCGTGCGACAGCGGGACGGGTGGTGTAGCCGGAAATGCCAGCGATACGTGCCTGCTGGCCGAGCAAGTAGAGGACTTCAGTGGTTTCCGTGGTCAGGCAGACGATCCGTTCCGGATTCAGCATCATGTGGCCCAACTGTTTTCGGTCACCAGCTCGCTGATTGGACGCTCCGTGCGCCAGCCCTCTTCCACCAGCATGGGCGATTTGTAAAAGCTGTTGACGTGACCGATACAAAGAATGGCGACCGGTTTTGCATCGGCGGGAATATCGAGCAGTTTCGCCAGTTCAAGCGGGTCGAACATCGACACCCAACCCATACCCAGGCCTTCCGCCCTGGCGGCCAGCCAGAGATTCTGAATCGCGCAGCATACCGATGCCAGATCCATTTCCGGCAAGGTGCGACGGCCGAACACATGGCGATCGCGCTGTCCGCACAGCGCGGCGACCAGCAGCTCGCCGCAATCCAGAATGCCTTCAACCTTGAGGCGCAGAAACTCGGCCATTCTGGCGGTGTTTTCATATTCGCCGATGGCGCGTGCGGTGCGGATACGCTCGGCTTCGACCAGTTTGTGGATGCTGGCGCGTAAGGTCTGGTCGCTGATGCGGATGAAACGCCAGGGCTGCATCAGGCCCACGCTGGGCGCTTGATGCGCCGCATTCAACAAGCGGGAGAGCACGTCCGGCGCCACCGGCAGTTTGTTGAAATGCCGCATGTCGCGCCGTTCGGCAATGACGCGGTAGATTGCAGCTTGTTCGAGCGCCGTGTAGGCGTGAGGGTTGTTCGATGACATGGCGTTAAAAAAGCCGCGCCAGAGTGAACCGGGCGGCTTTCTCCATCATCTGGCGATTCAGGCTTGCGCAGGAGCGATGCGCTTGAATTGGCGCATGATGCAAGCGGCAATCCAGACCAGCACAAAATACATCGCGCTATAGCCGAGGTAACCAGGCAGGTAATCCCAGCCGTATTGCATGGTTTCCAGTACGCCGTTGTTGGGGAAGCGGCCGGAATAGAGATAGTAAGTCTGGGTGGAAATCACGAAAGCGGTCAGTGTTGTAATGAGCGCGGTAGCGGAGTAGGCCAATGGCGCAAAGGCATCGCCTTGCTTCGCCAGCCAGCGGCCGCCCAGCCACATGGCACCATAGGCGGGAATCAGGCCCCAGTAGCCGTCAGTCAGACAAAATCCCTGCCAGGGGTCGAGCGCGGCGACACCGAAATCGATGACGCTGGCCAGAATGAAAAACAGCACAAACCATGCAGCGCGGCCGAGCAGTAAACCGCCCAGCAGAAACAGCACAAGACTTGCGTCCGGCAAGGAGACGGCTGAGAGCACATGACTGCCGCGCGTCAGCAGCATGAAAAAGGCAATCACTGCTGCGACAGCCAGTTTTTGGGCCAGTGAAAGTTTGTTCAGAGCGAGGTTCATTTCATATCTCCAGAATACGTCCCGCCTTTAAGCGGGCGGGATTTTAAACTAACGGCATCATATCATTTAGCTGATAAAGCTACGACAACAAGCGTCATGGCGCCTGGTAACGGATGCTGACAAAAAGGTTGGAACCGGGCGAGTTATAAACGAAAGGACCATCGAAAGCATAGCCGTAGTCCTTGTCGAAAACATTATTGACTCTGGCCTGCAGTTTCCATTCCTTGTTGATGTTGTAATCGGCAGTGAGATTGAGAATGGCATAGCCATCGAGCGACACGGTGTTGGCGGCATCGGTGTAGCGCTTTGATGATGCAATCGTTTCTGCGCCCAATCGCCAGCCGGCCCATGAGCGGCTGATGCTTGCGCTGGCATGGCGGTTTGCACGGCGGACAAGCAAGTTGCCGGTTTCCCGGTCTCTGGGGGATTGTATGTCGACATTGCCCCTTAGCTGCCAATCGCCGCGCGTATGGCTGCCAGCCAGCGTCAAACCTTGTATGCGCGCCTCATTCAGATTGAACACATAAGGGTAATTGACGAAATCCAGCGCGATCAAGTCCTTGATTCTGTTTTCATATAAGGTTGCCGATGCACTGGTGTTCACATCTTCATAGCGCAAGCTGGTTTCAAAATTGCGTGATTTTTCAGGTTTCAGGTCGGGGTTGCTGAAACCGGGGAAATACAAGTCATTGAATGATGGCGCCTTGAAAGCGGTGCCATAGCTCGCAGTAGCCCGCCAGTTGGGGCTGAAGCTGTAGCCATAGCCAATGCCGCCGGTGTCGTTGTTGCCGAATTGTGAATTATGGTCGCTACGGTAGCTGGCCTGAATGGAATGCGGGCCGTGATTGAGCAGATAACTGATGACGTAAGCATCGTTATTGCGAGTGTCGTCATCATAATCGGTGGTCGATTTTACCCGTTGCTCCAGACGTTCGTACAGCAGCGTGAGGATGCCGGCTAGCAGATCGAGGTCATTTTGCCAGCTATATTGCCTTTGTTTGGTTCTGTATAAATCTCGTCCGTAAGCGCTGAAGTTGACGACCTCATCCACACTTTCACCGAGTCGAAGCTTTGATGACCAGCGGGCGTTGATCTGATTGTTACTGGTGATGGCATAGCTCAACTGACTCAAGTCGGCATGATCGGAAAAGGCCGGATCAGGACCAAAGATGTTGAAGCGGTTATCGAAACGGGTGCTGCCTTCGCTACTGAGAAACTGAAAGCCAAGGTCATGACCCTCGGTAATTCTGTGTGACAGAGCGCCGGAAAAAGCCAGGTTACGATATCCGTCATTATCTTTCAGGTCGGCATCCCTGGTTTTGTAGGCAGAAAACCCCCGGGTGTAGTAGCTTGAGGCATGGATTGAAAAGCTGGTGTCGTTGATGCTGCCACTCAGGCCGGCATCGGCTGTTCGGGTATCGTAAGTACCATAGCCGATGGAGGCGGTGACTCGGGGTGTGCCGGAACTTTTTTTTGTGAAAATCTGGATCACGCCGCCAATTGCGTCCTGACCATACAAGGTCGAGGCAGGGCCGCGCAGAATTTCTATACGCTCTATCTGGGCGAGCGGTAAGTTTTCGAGCGCGGTTGTACCGGCAGTTGCCGAGTCGATACGTAATCCGTCAATCAGAACCAGAACATGCGAAGAGTTTGTTCCCCTCAGAAAAATGCCGGAGGTTTTGCCGGCGCCGCCATTGCTGGTGATTTCAACGCCGGGCTGGGTTTGCAGCAGCTCGAGAAATGTAGACTGGCCGGCACGTTCGATTTCTTCGCGGTTAATGATACTGACATCGGCAATAACCTTTTCCCGTGGTTGCTCGATTCGGCTCGCAGTGACAACGATATCTTCCGTTTGGGTTGCCGGCTGTGCGTGGATATGAGAAGTAAACAGCAGGGTAAT
>JBEDHT010000207.1:0-3205 GCA_041174025.1 Pseudomonadota bacterium | reverse complement strand
CCGCCGTTCTTTTCAAGCAGGCGCCGCAGCACTTGGGCCTCGCGTTCCGGCCGGTAGATCGGCCCTTCACCCTTGAGCGCGCCGATCTCGCGCGCATGGCTGGCACGTTCGTTGACCAGTTTCAGCAACTGTTCGTCGATGGCATCTATACGGTCGCGGTGCTTTTTAAGAAGATCGTCCATAGTCTCTGTCAGTCAGTGTTCGACAAATTTATGCTCAGGCATTTGCCCGCTCGAATTCGCGCATGAACGCCACCAGCGCCTGCACGCCCTCGACCGGCATGGCGTTATAAATCGAAGCACGCATGCCGCCTACCAGCTTGTGGCCTTTCAACTGCAACAAGCCGCGCTCGCCGGCCTGCTGCAAAAAGGCGGCATCCAGCGCCGGATCCTTCAGAGTGAACGGCACATTCATGCGCGAACGGTTCTCCACTGCAATCGGCGAATGGTAGAAATCCGAAGCATCGAGATAATCATAAAGTACGGCTGCCTTGAGGATATTGGTTTTTTCCATTTCGGCCAAACCACCCCTCGCCTTCAGCCACTTGAACACCAGACCGGCGATATAGATGCCGTAGGTCGGCGGCGTGTTGTACATGGAATCGTTGTCGGCATGGGTCTTGTAATCCAGCATGGTGGGCGTTCCCGCACGGGCCTTGCCGATCAGGTCTTCACGCACGATGACGATAGTCAGCCCGGCCGGGCCGATATTCTTCTGCGCGCCGGCATAAATCAGGCCGTAACGGCTGACGTCAACCGGACGCGACAGAATGTGCGAGGACATGTCCGCAACCAGCGGCACATCTCCGGTCTCCGGTGTCCAGAACATCTCGACGCCGCCTATGGTCTCGTTCGAGGTGTAGTGCACGTAGGCCGCATCCGGATTTAGACGCCATTCCCCCTGCGCCGGCGCATAGGTGAAATTGCGGTCGGCAGAAGAAGCCGCCACATTGACATCGCAGAAACGTCCGGCCTCGGCGATGGCTTTTTCCGACCAGATGCCGGTGTTGATGTAATCCGCCGAAGTGCTGCCATGCAGCAGATTGAGCGGAATCATCGCAAACTGGCTGTGCGCGCCGCCCTGCAGAAACAGCACCTTGTAACCGGCAGGTATCGCCAGCAACTCGCGCAGATCGGCTTCTGCCTCATGTGCGATCTGCAGGAACTCCTTGCCGCGGTGCGACATTTCCATCACCGACATGCCGGAGCCATGCCAATCGAGCATTTCATCCTGTGCCTGGAGCAAAACCTCTTTCGGCAGCACAGCAGGACCGGCAGAGAAATTATAAATGTGCGTCATGTCGATCTTGGTTGTTCTGCTTGCGTTAGTTGTCGTCGTCGGTCTCGACCACCTTTTCGAGGCCGGAGAGTTTTTCTCCGGCACCGAGGTTGATCAGCGTCACACCCTGCGTGGCGCGGCCCAACTCGCGGATTTCCTTGACGCGGGTGCGGATCAGTACGCCGCCGGTGGTAATCAGCATGATCTCGTCTTCATCGTTGACCAGCCTTGCTGCAACCACGGTGCCGTTGCGCTCGCTAGTCGCAATCGCCTTGACGCCTTGCGTGCCGCGCCCGGAGAGACGGAACTCCTTCAGCGCAGTGCGCTTGCCGTAGCCGTTCTCGGTCGCCACCAGCACGGTTTCATTCTCGTTGTCGGCAATCAACAAGGAAATCACCTGCTGGGCAGCCGGCAGTTTCATGCCGCGCACACCGCGCGTCGCGCGGCCCATCGGGCGCACATGTTCTTCATCGAACCAGACTGCCTTGCCGCCGTCGGACACCAGCACGATATCGTTTTCGCCGTTGGTAATTTCGGCGCCGACGAGGTAATCGCCCTCATCCAGATTGATCGCGATGATGCCGGATTTGCGCGGATTGGAGAATTCGGCCAGCGAGGTCTTCTTCACCGTGCCTTGCGAAGTCGCCATGAAGACATAGCGGTTTTCGTCGAACTCCTTGACTGAAAGAATGGCGTTGATTTTTTCGCCTTCCTCCAGCGGGAACAGGTTGACGATCGGCTTGCCGCGACTGATGCGCCCGCCCTGCGGCACTTCATAAACCTTGAGCCAGTAGACGCGGCCGCGGCTGGAGAAGCAGAGGATGTAATCGTGGCTGTTGGCGACGAACATCTTGTCGATGAAATCATCTTCCTTGGTGCCTGCCGCCATCTTGCCGCGCCCGCCGCGCTTCTGCGCGCGGTATTCATCGAGCGGCTGCGATTTGACGTAGCCGGTATGCGACAGCGTGACGACCACATCCTGCGGCGTGATCAGGTCTTCCAGTGAAAGATCCTGCGCGTTCTGCACGATCTCGCTGCGGCGCTTGTCGCCGAACTGCTGGCGAATGGCAGACAATTCCTGCACGATGATCTCGGTCACCCGTTCGGATTTGGACAGAATATCGAGCAGGTCGGCAATAACGTCCATCACCTCCTTGTACTCGTTGACGATCTTGTCCTGCTCCAGACCGGTCAGGCGTTGCAGGCGCATCTGCAGGATTTCCTGCGCCTGGACTTCCGACAGGCGGTAGCCCTGCGGCGTCAAACCGAAATCGACCGACAGCCCTTCGGGGCGCGATGCCTCCATCGCGGCGCGTTTCAGCATTTCCTCGACCACCGGCGATTTCCAGCTGCGCGCCATCAGTTCGCGCTTGGCGTCCGGCGGTGTCGGCGCCGCCTTGATCAGCGCGATCATCTCGTCAACATTGGCCAGCGCCACTGCCAGACCTTCCAGTACATGGCCGCGCTCGCGTGCCTTGCGCAATTCGAATACGGTACGGCGGGTAATGACTTCGCGGCGATGGCGAAGGAAAGCCTCCAGCATCTGCTTCAGGTTCAGCAGGCGCGGCTGGCCGTCCAGCAGGGCCACCATGTTCATGCCGAAGGTGTCCTGCATCTGGGTTTCTTTGTACAGATTGTTCAGGATCACTTCCGGCATCTCGCCGCGCTTGAGCTCGATCACCACGCGCATGCCCGACTTGTCGGACTCGTCGCGGATGTCGGAGATGCCCTCGATGCGCTTCTCGTTGACGAGCTCGGCGATGCGCTCGAGGAGCACGCGCTTGTTCACCTGATAGGGCAGCTCATCGACGATGATGGCCTGGCGGCCGCCGGATTTCTCGATATCCTCGAAATGGCATTTGGCGCGCATGACCACGCGGCCGCGACCGGTCCGGTAGCCGTCCTTGACGCCGGCGGTGCCATGAAT
>JBEDHT010000206.1:0-4591 GCA_041174025.1 Pseudomonadota bacterium | reverse complement strand
AAAGTGCCCGAACTGCTCGCCCCGGCGGGCGATCTCGATCGCATGCGCACGGCTTTCGATTACGGCGCCGACGCGGTATATGCGGGCCAGCCGCGCTACAGTCTGCGTGTGCGCAATAACGGTTTCGGCATGGCCGAGCTGGCCGAAGGCATTGCCGAAGCGCACCGGCGCGGTCGCAAATTCTTTGTTGCCAGTAATATTTCACCGCACAACGCCAAGGTCAAAACCTACATGGCCGATATGGCCCCGGTGATCGCTATGCAGCCGGACGCACTCATCATGTCCGACCCCGGCCTCATGATGATGGTGCGCGAACAGTGGCCGGACATGCCGATACATCTTTCCGTGCAGGCCAATACCGTCAACTATGCAACGGTCAGATTCTGGCAGCGCATGGGTCTGACGCGAGTGATTCTATCGCGCGAACTGTCGCTGGACGAAATCGAGGAAATCCGCCAGCAATGCCCGGACATGGAGCTGGAAGTGTTTGTCCATGGCGCCTTGTGCATCGCTTATTCCGGACGTTGCCTGTTATCCGGCTACTTCAATCATCGTGACCCCAATCAAGGCACATGTACCAACTCCTGCCGCTGGGATTACAAGGTGCACGACGCAGCAGAAGACCCGGCCGGTGTCATCCGGCTCAACGATTTCGATTTCAAGGCCGAGATGGAAAAATCCGCCCTGTCGGGTTGCGGCGGACTGGAGCGTCATCCGGCGGCGGACAAGGTCTACCTGATCGAGGAAAAGGGCCGCCCCGGCGAGCTGTTGCCGATCATGGAAGACGAACACGGCACTTATATCATGAACAGCAAGGACCTGCGTGCGATCGAGCACGTCGAGCGGCTGATGAAGATCGGCGTGGATTCGCTCAAGATCGAGGGCCGCACCAAATCACGCTATTACGTTGCCCGCACCTGCCAGAGCTACCGCAAGGCGGTCGACGATGCGCTGGCCGGACGTCCGTTTGATTACAGTCTGCTCGGCGAACTGGAAAATCTGGCCAACCGCGGATATACCGATGGTTTCTATCAGCGCCATCACACGATGGAACACCAGAATTACATGCAGGGCCATTCCAAATCCAACCGCAGCCTCTATGTCGGCGATATCGTTGCTTATGATGCCGAGTGCGGTATGGCCGATATTGCGGTGAAGAACCGCTTTGCGATCGGTGACCGTCTGCAGGTCATACAACCCGCAGGCAACCGTGAGCTGGTGGTGGAAAGTCTGTTCGACAGGGCGGGCGAGCCGGTAACGGAAGCGGCCGGTAGCGGCATATTCGTGCGTTTACCGCTGCCACAAGGCGATTTCAGCAACGCCATGGTGGCGCGTTGTCTGTAATTCAGGCAACGGTGCGGCCTTGACCGCACCGTTGGCGATCAACTCTGGATATAACTTTCGAGTTGTTCGATGAGGAATTGCTGATAGGTGATCGTTTCCTTGACCAGGTCGCCGATGGAAAGTATGCCGATCACCTTGCCGTTTTCCAGTACCGGCAAATGGCGGATGCGTTTATCCGACATCAGCGCCATGCACTCATCCGTCAGTTGGTCGGGCGAAACCGTGATCAGATTGGTCGACATGATTTCAGAGATTTTGGTCGTTTTCGAGGTCTTGCCCTTGATGACCACTTCACGTGCGTAATCGCGTTCGGAGAATATGCCGGCCAGACTTCCATCCGCTTCAAGCACCAGCAACGCGCCAACCTTCTTTTCTGCCATCAACAGAAGCGCATCGTAGACATTGGTATCCGGTTTTACCGAGAGAACATCGAAGCCCTTGGCTTCCAGTAGCTGTCGAACGGTTTTCATACATCCCTCCACGTTCTGATTGTTGTTATGCGCTGCTTCAGCCAGCGTCTGATTGAAAATATACACCTCTTTTCATGATGACTAAACCCTGCGCTTGACTTAATTAGTAACCTAACTATAATCTTCCTAATCATGTTGCAACTACGCGATCTGCCCAACCGGGAAACCCTGGAAAAATTCGCCGCGCGATATCCGCAAGCCGATATCAGCGCGATTTCTGCATTTTTGCATCTGTTGCGGGTGGCGACCGATCTGTCCGTTGCACTGGATGCCTGCTTGAGCCGGCATGGCTTGTTGCAGGGGCGCTGGTGGGTGCTGATTCTGCTGATGCGGGAAGATGCGCTGCAATCGACGCCGTCCGCACTGGCGGAAAAAGCGGGCGTGACCCGTGCCACCATGACCGGCTTGCTTGACGGGCTGGAGCGTGACGGTCTGGTCGCGCGCGAGCTGGACCCACACGATCGCCGCAGTGTCTCGATCCGTCTTACGGCTGCAGGGCAGCAGAAGCTGGATGAGGTCATGCCCGATTATTACAGCCGCTTGCGTGCCTGCATGGCAGCGCTGGACGAGCGCGACAGACAACAGTTGAATGACATCCTGAATTTGATCAACGCGGGTATCCGCGCATTTGATCAGTAGCTGCGCCGGGATATTCCCCGCGCGATGGCAAACCGAATTTTTACCAAGGAGCAAGCAATGCAAGACAACGACATTCGTAACACCATCCTCGATATCAACAGCCGCTGGGATGCTGCTTTCAACGCCAAGCAGCCGGCTGCTGTCGCTGCGCTTTATGACGATGCAGCTACAGTGCTGCCGGCAGGCGCTGCGCAGGTGAGCGGCGCTCAGGCGATCCTGCAATTCTGGACCGATACCATCGCCCTCGGCATCATCGATCACAAGATCGAATTGCTTGAAGCGGGTGCTGACGGTAATCTCGCTTTTCAGCGCGGACTCTGGAGCGCCGCCGTAGTAGACGCTCAGGGCCAGCGTCAGGCATTCAGCGGCAACCTGCACGTGCTTTACTGCCGTCAGGCCGATGGTAGCTGGAAGGCATTGACCCATATCTGGAACTAGGCCACCAGCATGCCCTGGTCCTCGAACCGCTTCCGCGCGCTCATGGCACTGTTGTTGCTCTCGCTGCTGTGGGGCTACAACTGGGTGGTGATGAAAAACGCCCTGCTGGATGCAGGCCCGTTCCAGTTCGGTGCCTTGCGTACCTTTCTGGGCGCTGTCTGCCTGCTGGGTTTGATTGTCATCATGCGCAGACCGATACGCCCGCGCGAAGTGCCTACACTGATCGTGCTCGGCCTGTTGCAGACCAGCGGCTTTACCGGCTTGATCATCTGGGCACTGGTGGAAGGTGGCGCCGGCAAGACCGCCGTGTTGACTTACACCATGCCGTTCTGGGTGATGATCATGGCCTGGCCGTTGCTGGGCGAGAAGATTCAGGGCACGCAATGGCTGGCTGCGCTGCTTTCGGTCATGGGGCTGTTGTTCATTCTCGACCCGCTTCATCTCGGCACCGACCAGTTCAGTATGGCATTGGCAGTGCTGGCGGGCATCAGCTGGGCGCTGGCGGTGATGCTGGCGAAAAAGCTGCATCACCGTGCGCCCGGGCTCGACCTGCTCTCCCTCACCGCCTGGCAGATGCTGTTCGGCTCCTTGCCCATCGTTGTTGCCGCATTGCTGATACCGGCGCCGCCGATAGACTGGACGCCGTACTTCATCGGCGCCGTAGTCTTCAACGCGGTGTTCTGCAATGCGCTGGCCTGGCTCTTGTGGCTGTATGCTTTGCACCGGCTGGAAGCAGGCGTGGCCAGCATGGTGACCTTGCTGGCGCCGGTGATCGGGGTTGTCGCAGCCTGGTGGGAACTGGGCGAACAGCCTGGTACCGGCGAACTCTGGGGCATGTTGCTGATCGTTGCCTCGCTGGTCATCATTTCGATCCGCGGCATGAAGAAACATCAGGAGATCGACCCGGCGATGGCGCAGGAATGAGGCAGGCCGATATGCTAAAATCCTGAAAATTTCAGTCAGCAATCAGGGTAGATCATGGCAGGACATTCCAAGTGGGCGAACATTCAGCATCGTAAGGGCCGTCAGGATGCAAAGCGCGGGAAAATCTTCACGCGATTGATCAAGGAAATCACCGTGGCTGCGCGCATGGGCGGCGGTGATGTGGCAACCAATCCAAGGTTGCGCATGGCCGTGGACAAGGCCAAAAGCGAGTCCATGCCCAAGGACAACATCGAAAACGCCATCAAGCGCGGTTCCGGCACGCTGGAAGGCGTCAACTATGAAGAAGTGCGCTACGAGGGCTATGGCATCGGCGGCGCAGCGGTTATGGTCGATTGCCTGACCGACAACAGGCAGCGCACCGTTGCCGATGTGCGTCACGCTTTCAGCAAATACGGCGGTAATCTCGGCACCGACGGTTCCGTCGCCTTCATGTTCAAGCACTGCGGCGTCATCCTGTTCGAGCCCGGCGCCAGCGAAGACCGCGTGATGGAAGTCGCGCTCGAAGCCGGTGCCGAGGACATCATTACGGACGAAGACGGCAGTATTGAAGTCATTACCCAGCCCAACGATTTCCAGGCAGTCAAGGATGCGCTCGAAGCCGCCGGGTTGAAACCCGTGCACGGCGAAGTGACCATGAAAGCCTCGACCGACACCGTATTCAGCGGCGATGATGCGGTCAGAATGCAGAAGCTGCTGGATGCGCTGGATGACCTCGATGACGTGCAGGAAGTGTATACCTCGGCAGTCATGGAAGA
>JBEDHT010000205.1:0-3709 GCA_041174025.1 Pseudomonadota bacterium | reverse complement strand
GTTTCTACCGGTGTTGAGGAAAAGGCACGCTATGAGGCGCAATCGCGCCGTGCTGCCTGTGAAGCGGCAAAAGCCGACGTGGTGCAGGCGCAGGCGCGTGTCAGCGTGACCAAGGTCGAGCAGGATCGCACCGTGCTGGTCGCACCGTTCGACGGCATCGTCGCCGATATCGTCGGCGAACTGGGCGAATACACGACGCCGTCTCCCCCGGGCGTGGCAACGCCACCGGCGATCGACCTGATCGACGATTCCTGTCTTTATATCGAAGCGCCGATGGATGAAATCGATGCGCCGAAAATTCATGTCGGCCAGACTGCGCGCGTCTCGCTCGACGCCTATCCCGGCAAGGTATTGGCCGGTCGCGTCAAACGGATCGCACCTTATGTGGTTGCCGTCGAAAAACAGGCACGCACGGTGGAGGTGGAAGTCACGCTCGACAACCCGGAAGACGCCGGGCTGCTGCTGGTAGGCTACAGTGCAGATGTCGAGATCGTGCTGGACAGCCGTGAGAATACGCTGCGCATTCCCAGTTCGGCAATTCTTGAAAGCAACAAGGTGCTGCTTTACCGGCCGCAGGATCACACCCTGGAGCAGCGCACGATCAAGACCGGTATCAGTAACTGGGAATTCACCGAAGTGACGGAAGGCCTGACGCAGGGTGACCGCATCGTCTCGTCGCTGGAACGCGAGGGGGTCAAAGCCGGCGCCCTGGTCAGCCCGGAAACGGTCGACGGAAATTAGCAACATCATGCAGGATGACGCCGCAAGCCTGATCTCGCTGCATGGCCTGGAACGCACTTTCTATCTGGGCGACAGCAAGGTGCAGGCGCTGCGCAACGTCGATCTGCATATCAGCCCGGGCGAATATATCGCCGTCATGGGGCCTTCCGGCTCCGGTAAATCCACCCTGCTCAACATGATCGGCCTGCTCGACCGGCCGGATGCCGGCATCTATCTGCTTGAAGGCCGCGACATTACAACCTTGAAACCGGACGAGCAGGCGAAAGTACGCAGTGAACGGATCGGTTTCATTTTCCAGAGTTTTCACCTGATTCCGCGGCTGACAGCCGCTGCCAACGTCGAACTGCCGCTGGTGCTGGCCGGCGTTCCTGCCGCCGAACGCGCGAGGCGCGTGAAGCAGGCGCTGCAGGAATACGGCCTGACCGATCGTGCGCACCATCTACCCAACCAGCTATCCGGCGGCCAGCGCCAACGCGTAGCGATTGCGCGGGCGACGATTCTGCGCCCTGCGGTACTGCTGGCGGATGAGCCGACCGGCAACCTCGACCGCGCCACCGGGGAAGAAGTGGTCCGCCTGCTGGAAGCACTGAATGCGCAGGGCATGACCCTGATAGTGGTCACTCACGATCAGGCACTCGGCGCCCGCGCCAGACGCCAGTTACGCATGGAAGACGGCCGTATCGTCAGCGATACCAGTGATTCCGGAGATGTCAGCGCGGCCGCAACCGGCAGCAGCGGATAAGCCGATGAAAGCGCTCGACACCCTGCGCTTCGCTGCCGGATCAGCCACCGGACACCCGCTGCGGACCGGCCTGCTGATGCTGGCAATGTCGATCGGCGTCGCTGCTGTCGTCATCCTCACCGCGCTTGGCGATGGTGCCCGCCGCTACGTCATCGAGGAATTTTCCGCCATCGGCACCAATCTCGTCATCGTACTGCCCGGACGCTCGGAAACCGGCGGCCTCAACCCGGCCAATCTGATTACCAGCACGCCGCGCGACCTCACCGTCGATGACGCCAACAGCCTGCTGCGTGTGCCCGGGGTGAAGCGTATCGCGCCGCTCATCATCGGCACCACGGAAGTCAACGCCGGCGGCAAATTGCGCGAAGCGATGATGATAGGCACCAACGAGGATTTCATTCATGTGCGCCAGATGAAGCTCTCGCTCGGACGTTTTCTGTCCAGGGACAATGTCGGTCACGGCTCCGCTGAAGTCGTGCTCGGCGCCCTGATCCGAGAAGAACTGTTCGGCACGGCAAACCCGCTCGGCAAGACCGTGCGCGTCGGCGACCGGCGCTTGCGCGTGGTCGGCGTTTTGAGCCAGGGCGGGCGCGGCATGGGCATGACCACGGATGAGCTGCTGATTATCCCGGTGGCGACCGCGCAGGCCATGCTCGATTCCAACACGCTGTTCCGCATTCTGGTCGAGGCGCGTAGCCGCGAGCAGATCGAAGAAGTGAAATCCGGCGTGCTGAAGCAGATCACCCAGCGCCATGACGGTGAGGAGGATGTCACCGTCATCACCCAGGACGCCGTGCTGGAAACTTTCGACAAAATACTCAATGTGCTGACGCTGGGCGTGGCCGGGATCGCCGCCATCAGCCTCGCCGTGGCCGGCATTCTGGTCATGAACGTCATGCTGGTTTCAGTGACCCAGCGCACCGCCGAAATCGGCTTGCTGAAAGCGCTGGGGGCAACGGCAGCCAGCGTGCGGCAGTTGTTCATCACGGAAGCCGTATTGCTCTCCGTCACCGGCGGTATGCTTGGCACTGCGCTCGGCTACGCCGGCGCCGCCCTGTTGCGGCAGATATACCCGGCCTTTCCGGCATATCCGCCGGTCTGGGCCGTAGTTGCCGGCCTCGGCACCGCCATTGTGTCCGGCCTGATATTCGGCGTCATGCCCGCACGTCGGGCTGCCGCGCTTGACCCGATCGCAGCCCTGTCGAAGCGTTAGCCATGTTGCCCGCCGATTCCGCACGGTTCGCTTTGCAGGCCATTTCATCGCATCGCCAGCGCAGCTTCCTGACCCTGCTCGGCATCGCGGTCGGCATTGCCGCCGTCATTCTGCTGACCTCCATCGGTGAAGGGGTACACCGTTTTGTCTTGTCCGAATTCACACAATTCGGCACCAATGTCATTGCCGTTTCACCCGGCAAGGTCAAGACCGGCGGCCAACCGCCTTCCGGCATCCCGACCACATCCAGACTGCTGACACTGGAAGATGCCGACGCACTGAGGAAACTACCTAACGTCACCGGCTCGACACCGACGGTGTGGGGCAATTCGGAAGTGCACGGCAACGGCCGCGTGCGGCGCACGACCATTTATGGCGTAGACGCCGACTTTCCCAAGGTCTTCAGCTCCACCGTCAACATCGGTAGCTTTCTGCCGCGCGAGGGCAGCGGCTCCGCACGCGCACAGGTCGTATTGGGCAGCAAGCTGCGGCAAGAACTGTTCGGCGCCAAAAACCCGCTCGGTGCACGGGTACGCATCGGCGGCCTCAGCTTCCGGGTGATCGGCGTGATGGCGCCCAAGGGTCAGTTCCTCGGCATCGACCTGGACGATACCGCCTACATCCCGGCCGAGCGTGCGCTGGAGCTCTACAACCGTGACGGCCTGATGGAAATCCATGTCACTTACAAGGAAGGCGTGTCTTCAGCCGCGGTCGCCGCTGCCGTCAGGGATCGCCTGATCCTGCGCCACGGCCACGAAGATTTCACCATCACGACACAGGAGGATATGCTGGCAACGCTGTCGAATATCCTCGATATCCTGACCATGGCAGTCGGCGCCCTCGGCGGCATATCATTGCTGGTCGGTGGCGTCGGCATCGTCACCATCATGACTATCTCCGTCACCGAACGCACCAATGAAATCGGATTGCTGATGGCGCTCGGCGCTTACCGCCGCACCATACTCTATCTCTTCCTGGGTGAATCCATCATTCTGGCGGCACTCGGCGGCATG
>JBEDHT010000204.1:0-11477 GCA_041174025.1 Pseudomonadota bacterium | reverse complement strand
TCTCTGGCCGGGTTGCGCGTCGGCTATGCGCTGGGTCATCGGGATTTGATCGAAGCGCTGACCCGGGTAAAGGACAGTTTCAATTCCTATCCGATCGACAGCCTCGCAATGGCCGGCGCCATGGCGGCGATGGAGGATCGCGAGTATTTTGAAGCGACTTGCCGTCAGGTCATCGACTCACGCGAGCGGCTGATTGCTTCGATGCGGAAACTGGGGTTTGAAGTGCTGCCTTCGGGCGCCAATTTCATTTTCGCCAGGTTTCCTGGCCGCGATGGCGCGGAACTTGCTGCCAGCTTGCGCGAACGTAACATCGTCATTCGCCATTTCAAAAAACCACAGCGCATCGCGCCTTATTTGCGTATCACGATAGGCACCGAACAGCAGAACCGGCAGTTGATTGAAGGCTTGCAGGCAATTCTGGACTCATGAAGCATAGAACTCCCGCAGTTCGGGCACAATTTCTGCAAAACAGGCCCAATATGGTTTTAATGCCTTAAAATTTATGAAATTTCCCCCAAAATCCAGAAAAAATGTATTATTACGCGGTTACTAAAAACAAATCGCACAACCCTGTTTCTTTAGAGTGGAGGAAATATCGTGGCACTAACTCAAATGGCATTAGATTCGCTGGATTTCGACGCAACCGTTGCTCTGGCCAGTAAAGTTGCACCGCATGTAGACATTCTCGAAATTGGTACCCCATGCATCAAGCACAACGGTATCAAGCTGCTTGAGACTCTGCGTGCCAAGTTCCCTAACAACAAGATTCTGGTTGACCTGAAGACCATGGATGCCGGTTATTACGAAGCCGAGCCGTTCTACAAGGCCGGCGCCGACATCTGTACCGTTCTGGGCACTGCCGACCTCGGCACCATCAAGGGCGTGGTCGATGTGGCCAACAAGTACGGCAAGGAAGCGCAAGTCGACCTGATCAACGTTGAAGACAAGGCGACCCGTACCAAGGAAGCTGCCAAGCTGGGCGCGCATATCATCGGCGTTCACACCGGCCTTGATCAGCAAGCTGCCGGCCAGACACCGTTCACCGATCTGGCTCTGGTTGCAAGCCTGAACACCGGCCTGAAGATTTCCGTGGCTGGCGGTGTCAAGCCTGCTACAGTCAAGCAGGTGAAGGATGCCGGTGCTGACATCATCGTCGCTGGCGCGGCGATCTACGGCGCTGCTGACCCTGCAGCTGCTGCTGCAGAAATCACTTCGTTGGCACGCGACGGCGGTTCAACCGGCGGCTTGTTCGGCTGGTTGAAGAAGCTGTTCAGCTAAGTAATGAAAAGCTAAGCAACGTCAAGCAACAACACCAAACCGCTGCAAAACAAATGACATGTTTTGTGGCGGTTTTCCTTTGTAATCACCACTAACGTAGTAAAATCCAACCATGCGTATTGCAGAAGTCAGTCGTAACACCCTCGAAACCCGGATTGCCGTATCGATCAATCTGGACGGTACCGGTGCATCCAAATTTTCTACAGGCTTGCCATTTCTGGATCACATGCTTGATCAGATTGCGCGGCACGGCATGATGGATATCAGCATCGAAGCGGAAGGCGATTTGCACATTGATGCGCACCACACGGTTGAAGATATCGGCATCACGCTTGGTCAGGCTTTTGCCAGGGCGATAGGCGACAAGAAGGGCATCTGCCGCTACGGTCACGCCTATGTTCCGCTTGATGAGGCGCTTTCGCGAGTGGTGCTGGATTTGTCCGGACGACCGGGTCTGGAGTTCGGGGTCGAGTTTACGCGTGCGCGTATCGGTGAATTCGATGTTGATCTGATTCATGAATTTTTCCAGGGCTTTGTCAACCATGCGCAAGTCACGCTGCACATTGACAATTTGCGTGGCGACAATGCCCATCATCAGGCAGAGACCATTTTCAAGGCATTTGGCCGCGCACTGCGCATGGCAGTGCAAATGGATTCCCGCATGGCGGGAATAATGCCGTCTACCAAGGGTTCCCTATAGCGCTTGGCGGCTGCAACACAAAGGCTGTTCACCTACATATGATTGATATTGCAGTAGTCGATTACGGCATGGGCAATTTGCGTTCCGTGTCGAAAGCACTGGAGCACGTAGCGCCGGGGCGGCGGATTGTGGTTACCAGCGATCCTCATGAGATCGATGCTGCAGAACGCGTCGTCTTTCCCGGTCAGGGTGCGATGCCGGACTGTATGCGCGAACTGGATTCCCGCGGTTTACGCCAGCCGGTAATCAAGGCTGCTGCCGGCAAGCCTTTCCTTGGTATATGCATAGGGTTGCAGCTGTTGTTCGAGCACAGTGAAGAAGGCGATGCTGCAGGCCTCGGTATTTTGCCGGGCAAGGTGGTCAGATTCGAAAAGTCAGCTATGCGCGATGCAACCGGCCACAAACTCAAAGTGCCGCATATGGGCTGGAATCAGGTTTATCAGACCCGGACGCACCCCATGTGGCAGAACATAGCAGATGGCGAGCGCTTTTATTATGTGCACAGTTATTACGTGGTGCCACAGAATCCGGATATTGTCGCAGCTTACAGCGAATACCCCGAGCGCTTTACCTCGGCAGTGGCAAAGGATAATATTTTTGCTGTGCAGTTCCATCCAGAAAAAAGCCAGCATGCCGGTTTGCAACTTTTGTCCAATTTCGTCCACTGGAGTGGACGAGCCTAAATTACGTTTATTGAATGTGTTGAATTTACCATGTTGATCATACCTGCCATTGACCTCAAGGACGGCCACTGCGTTAGACTCAAGCAAGGCATGATGGAAGATGCCACCGTGTTTTCCGAAGACCCCGGCGCAATGGCGCGTCATTGGGTCGATCAGGGCGGCAAGCGGTTGCATCTGGTTGATCTCAACGGTGCCTTTGCCGGCAAGCCTGTCAACGAGGGCGCGATCAAGGCAATTGTCGAAGCTGTCGGTGGTGACATCCCCATCCAGCTTGGCGGCGGTATTCGCGATCTGGAGACCATAGAGCGCTACCTTGATGATGGGGTGAGTTATGTCATCATCGGTACGGCTGCGGTCAAGAGCCCGGGATTTTTGCATGAAGCCTGCGATGCTTTCCCCGGCCATATCATGGTCGGTCTTGATGCCAAGGACGGCAAAGTGGCAGTCGACGGCTGGTCCAAGCTGACCGGCCATGACGTGGTCGATCTGGCGAAAAAATTCGAGGATTACGGCGTCGAAGCCGTGATTTATACCGATATCGGCCGGGACGGCATGCTCACCGGCGTCAATATCGAGGCAACGGTCGCACTGGCACAGGCGTTGCATATCCCGGTTATCGCCAGCGGCGGCATTACCAATCTTGAAGATGTAAAACGTCTTTGCGCGGTAGAGCCGGAGGGCATCATGGGTGCCATTACCGGCCGCGCCATTTATGAGGGCTCGCTGGACTTCGCCGCTGCACAAAAGCTGGCGGATGAACTTAGTGCGCGCTAAATGAGCCTCGCAAAAAGAATCATTCCCTGTCTTGATGTCACCGATGGCCGCGTGGTCAAAGGCGTCAATTTTCTTGAGCTGCGCGATGCCGGCGACCCTGTCGAAATTGCCAAGCGCTATGACGACCAGGGCGCAGACGAGCTTACCTTTCTGGATATTACCGCCAGCTCTGATAATCGCGGCCTTATCCTGCATATCATTGAAGAGGTGGCCTCCCAGGTTTTCATTCCACTGACCGTAGGCGGCGGAGTGCGCGAAGTTGATGATGTGCGCCGCTTGCTTAATGCCGGTGCAGACAAGGTCAGCATCAATACCTCAGCCGTGCTCAATCCGCAGCTGGTAGCTGATGCGGCCGCCCGCTTCGGCTCGCAATGCATCGTGGTGGCGATAGACGCCAAGCAGGTCGGCGATCATTGGGAAGTCTTTACCCACGGTGGCCGCAAGGCGACCGGTATCGATGCCGTCGAATGGGCACGCAAGATGGAAGCGTTGGGTGCAGGCGAGTTGCTGGTGACCAGCATGGACCGCGACGGCACCAAGAGCGGATTCAACCTCCCGCTCAATCGCGCCATCAGTGACGCTGTCGATGTGCCGATCATTGCCTCCGGCGGTGTCGGCAACCTCACCCATCTGGTCGAGGGTGTGCAGGAAGGCGGCGCTGATGCGGTGCTGGCTGCGAGCATTTTTCATTATGGCGAGTTTACCGTGCGTCAGGCCAAGGAGTTCATGCGCGATCATGGCATCGAGGTGAGGTTGTGAGCGAGCGCTGGCTTGATGAAGTGGCCTGGAATGCAGATGGTCTGGTGCCGGTGATTGCTCAGGAGGCCGGTACTGGACAGATTCTGATGTTTGCTTTCATGAACCGTGAGGCTTTGCGCTTGACGCTTGAAACCGGACAGGCTGTGTATTGGTCACGTTCGCGCAACAAGCTCTGGCACAAGGGCGAAGAATCCGGTCATGTGCAGAAAGTGCGCGAAATCCGGCTTGATTGTGATGAGGATGTTATTCTCATTACGGTGGAGCAATTGGGTGGCATTGCTTGTCATACGGGCAGGCATCATTGCTTTTTCAGGAAGCTGGTCGATGGCGAATGGGTGACCGACCAGCCGGTACTGAAGGATCCGCAGGAGATATATCGTCATGAATGATGTCCTCGACCGGTTGGCCGAACTTCTCGAACAGCGCAAGGCAGCTGATCCTCAGAGTTCCTATGTGGCCAAGCTCTACAGCAAAGGGCTGGACGGCATTCTGAAAAAAGTCGGTGAAGAGGCGGCGGAAACGATTATTGCGGCCAAGGACGGTGATGCGGAAAAAATCATCTACGAGACTGCTGATTTGTGGTTTCATTGCATGGTCATGCTGGCCCATGCCGGACTCAAGCCGCAAGACGTGCTGAACGAGCTGGCGCGCCGTGAGGGCTTGTCCGGCATTGAAGAGAAGTTGAGCCGGCGTCAGGATTGACAAGGTCGAACACCATGAACTGCATTTTCTGCAAAATCATCGCCGGTGACATCCCATCCAGCAAGATATATGAGGATGAGGAACTCATCGCTTTCAATGATATTCGCCCGATTGCACCGGTGCATTTTCTCATCGTACCCAAGCAGCATATCGAGAGCCTTGTCGATTGCGATGCAGGGCAGCAGGCGCTGCTGGGAAAAATGCTGTTGTTGGCACCGGAACTCGCCAGGCAACAGGGTTTGAACGGATTTCGTACCATGATCAATACCGGCCGCGAGGGCGGACAGGAAGTTTTTCATCTGCACGTCCATGTATTCGGCGGCGGGCAGACTTTACCCAAAACCTAGAACTCAGGAGAGCAATGATGGGCGCATTTAGTATCTGGCACTGGCTGATCGTGCTTCTGGTGGTGGTGCTGATATTCGGTACCAAAAAATTGCGCAACATCGGCAGCGATGTCGGTGGCGCCGTCAAGAATTTCAAGGATGCAGTCAAGGACGAACAGGCATCGGCAAAGCTTGATGACCAGAACAGAACCGAGACGGTCGAAGGTGAAGTGACCAACAAAACCAGGCAGTAGATTCCACCTTGTTTGACATTGCATTTTCCGAGCTGGTCATTATCGCGATCGTCGCGCTCATCGTCATCGGCCCGGAAAAACTGCCCCGAGTGGCGCGTACCTTGGGTTCATTGGTCGGACGCATGCAACGCTATGTGGCCAACGTCAAGCATGATATCGAGCGCGAGCTGGAGCTGGACGATCTGCAGAAACTGCAGCGTGGTATCCGGCAGGAATCGCAGCAATTCAAAAACGAAATTGAAAACACTATCCACTCCGGCATCTCCGGCATCGAGCAGGATGCAAGCGCTGTAAAAGCGCCGTCCGGGGTGCAGACAAATCTTTCTGAATCAGACCAGAGACGTCATGGCGATTGACGGAAAGGAGCAAGGGGTGAGTGGCACGGAGACTTTTGTGTCGCACCTGATTGAGTTGCGCGACCGCCTGTTGCGCACCGTACTCGGTATCGTGCTGACGTTTCTCGTGCTGTTTCCGTTTGCCGATCAGATTTACACGCTGTTGGCGCAGCCATTGCTCGCCAAACTTCCGGCTGGCGGCCAGATGATTGCGACTGAAGTGACGACGCCATTTTTTGTACCGTTGAAGATGGCGATGCTTGCCGCTTTTGTTGTGTCGTTGCCGCACACGCTCTATCAGGCGTGGGCCTTTGTTGCGCCGGGTCTTTATGCTCACGAAAGGCGGTTCATGCTGCCTCTGGTGATTGCCAGCACGCTATTGTTTCTCGCAGGGATGGCTTTCGCCTATTTTCTGGTATTCCCCGTGGTTTTCGGTTTCATTACAGGTTATGCGCCACAGGGTGTGGCGGTGATGACAGATATCGGCAGCTATCTGGATTTTGTCATTACGCTGTTCATGGCATTCGGGCTGGCATTTGAAGTGCCGATTGCCGTGATTGCGCTGGTTGGATTCGGCCTCGTCCGGATTGCCACGCTCAAGAATATCCGTTCTTACGTGATTGTCGGCGCATTTGTGCTGGGAGCCATTTTCACCCCGCCGGATATCATTTCCCAGTTCATGCTGGCGATACCGTTATGGCTGCTGTATGAAGCCGGCATCATGCTTGCCGGCTTCATGGAGCGAAGAAAGATCAAAAGTTAACGTTGCTGGGCAAGTTTCGGCGTCGGACGTTTGCCGATGATCACGGTGACATTGATCTCACGCTGATCCCTGGCGATTTTCAGCGTAGCTTTTTCATCAGGCTGCAGGTTGGCAATCAGATTCAGCATGGTTGAACTGTCGGTCACCCTGTTGCCGTTGATTTCAAGCAGGATATCCCCGGGTTTCAGCCCGGCTTTTTCCGCAGGGCTGTTGCGCAGGACGCCGGCAATCAATGAGCCTCGGGTGTGCGACAAGCGGAAGGACTCTGCCAGTTGCGGCGTGATGTCCTGCGCTTCTATGCCTACCCAGCCCCTGACTACGCTGCCCTGGCGGATGATCTGCTCCATGACCTGTTTGGCCAGGCTTACCGGAATGGCAAAGCCGATGCCCATGGAGCCGCCGCTGCGTGAATAAATGGCGCTGTTGACGCCAACCAGGTGTCCGCTGGTGTCTACCAGCGCGCCGCCCGAGTTGCCAGGGTTGATCGAGGCGTCGGTCTGGATGAAATTCTCGAATGTATTGATGCCGAGATGGCTGCGTCCCAGCGCACTGATAATGCCTTGGGTCACGGTCTGGCCCACGCCGAATGGATTGCCGATAGCCAGTACAACATCACCGACATGCGACTGGTCGGGATCAGCCAGTGTGATTGCGGGCAAGTCTTTGGCATCCACCTTGAGTACGGCAAGGTCGGTTTCCGGATCAGTGCCGACGATGGTGGCAGACATCGTGCGGCCATCTGCGAAAGCGACTTCGATTTCATCGGCCGATTCAATGACATGGTGATTGGTAATGATGTAACCCTGCGGGCTGACGATGACGCCGGAGCCCAGGCTGTTGTCCGATCGCTGTTCGTCATCGAATTGATCGCCAAAGAAATGCCGGAACAAAGGATCGTCCATGAAGGGATGGCGCGCTCTGGGAACGGATTTCTTGCTGGTGAAGATGTTGACCACCGCAGGCATGGCCTTTTTTGCGGCTTCACTGTAAGAGCCTTCGGCATGAATGATCTTCTCGGCAGAAATCTGATTGACCGTGACCGGTTGTTCGTTGGCGGGTTTGAGCGATTTGCCGACCAGTTCGGGATAAAAGGTTTGCAGCACAAACAATGCGCCGAGACTGATGGTCACGGTCTGTGCAAAAATAAGCCAGAGTTTTTTCATAAGGGCTGCTGTGAAGAAGGTGAAACATAATGAATATTAAAGAGATATTGGATTATACCGGACAAATCCTGGAGCCTGAGCGCTTTCGTGATTACTGCCCTAACGGTCTTCAAGTCGAAGGTCGTCAGCAGATCGAGCGCATTGTCAGCGGTGTTACGGCCAATATGGCCTTGCTCGAAGCGGCGCGCGCTGCGGATGCTGACATGGTGCTTGTGCATCACGGTTTTTTCTGGCGAAACGAAGACCCGCGTATTATCGGCATCAAGCAAAAACGCATTCGCTTTTTGCTGGATCATGAAATCAATCTGGTGGCATATCATCTGCCTCTCGACGCGCACCCTGAACTTGGCAACAATGCGCAGCTTGGGCAGTTGATGGGGATCGATATCGAAGGTCGTGCCGGTGAGCAGTCTTTACTGGTACACGGCAGCTTGCCGCATGAAGTGCCGCTGCAACGGTTTCTTGGCAGACTTGAGTTGGTGCTTGGGCGCAATTCCCTGATGATAGGTGATGGAACGCGCCTTGTAAGGCGTGTTGCATGGTGCACCGGCGCAGCGCAGGATTTCATGAAGCAGGCCATTGAGTTGGGGGTCGATCTTTTTATCAGTGGCGAGATTTCAGAACAGACTGTGCATCTGGCGCGGGAGTCCGGTGTTGCTTACATCGCTGCCGGTCATCATGCGACCGAACGATATGGAATACAGGCGCTAGGTCGGCATCTTTCTGCCAGATTCGACCTTCATCATGAATTTATCGATATCGATAGCCCGGTTTGACTGGTGGATAGTGGTTTAAATTTTAATGCCGAGGCTGTAAAATAGAAGGCTGACAAGTTCAGCTGCCGTAAATGTGCGAGTTGCAGGTTCATGGCGGCGGACCCGGCGAACAATTATTAAGGGCAAGTAATGGCAAATCCACCAGTTGATCAGGGCAAGCGGAGATTCTTGATCGCTGCCACCACCGCCGTTGGCGGGGTTGCGGCTGCCGCAGTCGCGGTACCTTTCATAAGCAGCATGTTGCCCAGTGCGCGCGCCAGAGCTGCGGGGGCTCCAGTTGAGGTCGATGTCAGCAAGATCGAGCCGGGTGCGATGGTTACGGTTGAATGGCGCGGAAAGCCTGTCTGGGTGGTGAATCTGACCGATGACATGGCTAAAACACTTTCCGGGCACGATGAAAATCTGACTGACCCCAAGCTTGAAGTGACCAGTCAACAGCCTGACTACTGCAAGAATCCAACCCGTTCGATCAGACCGAATCTGATGGTGATGGAAGGCGTGTGTACTCACCTTGGTTGCTCGCCATCGCCCAAATTGCAGCCGGGCGGCGATATGGGCGGGGATTGGCAGGGTGGCTTCTTCTGCCCCTGCCACGGCTCCAAGTTTGATCTGGCAGGCCGCGTATTCAAGGGTTCGCCGGCCCCCACCAATCTGGTGGTCCCGCCCCACAAGTATTTAAGTGATGCGATATTGTTGATTGGTGAACACAGCGAGGGGGCAGCATAGCCATGATGAAGAACGTAGAAAAATGCATGGCGGGTACTCTGGCCTGGGTTGACAAGCGATTCCCGCTGACTGCCAATATCAAGGCACATCTGACTGAGTACTATGCGCCAAAGAACTTTAACTTCTGGTATTTTTTCGGATCGTTGGCGCTGCTGGTGCTGGTGCTGCAGATTGTTACCGGCATCTTTCTGACCATGCATTACAAGCCTGATGCGAATCTGGCTTTCGGTTCGGTTGAATACATCATGCGTGATGTTTCCTGGGGCTGGTTGATCCGGTACATGCACTCCACTGGGGCATCCATGTTCTTCGTGGTGGTGTATCTGCACATGTTCCGTGGGCTGATTTATGGTTCATATCGTGCGCCACGTGAATTGATCTGGCTTTTCGGCGTCGGTATTTTCCTGGTGTTGATGGGCGAGGCTTTCTTCGGCTATCTCTTGCCGTGGGGGCAAATGTCCTATTGGGGCGCCCAGGTGATTATCAATCTGTTCACTTCCATTCCTTTTATCGGTCCTGATGTTTCCGAATGGTTGCGCGGTGACTACGTAGTTTCTGATGCAACCTTGAATCGCTTCTTTGCTTTTCATGTAATCGCCTTGCCTCTGGTGTTGCTCGGTTTGGTGGTGGCGCACTTGATTGCCTTGCATGAAGTCGGTTCGAATAACCCTGATGGCATCGAAATCAAGGAAAAGAAAGATCCCGTAACCCATGTTCCGCTGGATGGCATTCCATTCCACCCTTATTACACGGTCAAGGATATTGTTGGCGTTTCGGTGTTTCTGATTGTCTTCTCGGCCATTCTGTTTTTTGCGCCTGAGATGGGGGGCTACTTCCTTGAGGCCAACAATTTCATTCCGGCCGACCCTCTGCAGACGCCTGCACACATCGCGCCAGTATGGTATTTCACGCCTTACTATTCGATACTGCGTGCCGTGCCGCCGATCTTCAATTCGCAGTTTCCTGGCGTAGCGGCCATGGGCCTGTCAGTCGTGATATTTGCGCTGCTGCCCTGGCTTGACCGTAGTCCGGTGAAATCCATCCGTTATCGCGGCGCTCTTTACAAAAAGTGGCTGGCATTGTTTGTCATCAGCTTCATCGTGCTCGGTTATCTTGGTACCAAGCCGTCTAACGTTTGGGGCGTGTTTGATGCAAGCACCTGGATTGTTGGCGGGGTCGACCGTGCCACTGTGGTAGCACGTATTTTCACGCTGACATATTTCCTCTTCTTTATTCTGATGCCTTGGTATACGAAGAAAGACAAAACAAAACCAGTGCCTGAAAGGGTCACCGTATGATGAAGTTTCAAAAAATTGTTGACGTAGTAAGGCATGGAATTCTGGCGGCAGTTCTGCTGGCGATGCCGGCTTATGTGAGCGCTGCTGGTGCAGATGTCCATCTGGACAAGGCCCCTGTGAATCTCAACAACCAGGAGTCCTTACAGCGAGGTGCGAAGCTCTTTGTCAATTATTGCCTGAATTGCCATAGCGCCAATTACATGCGTTACAACAGGCTGACGGATATCGGACTCAGTGAAGAGCAAATCAGAGAAAATCTGCTATTTACTGCTGAGAAGGTAGGTGACACCATGCAGGTTGCAATGGCCAAGCCGGATGCCAAGGCATGGTTCGGTGTTGTTCCACCTGATTTGACGGTTGAGGCGCGTGCAAGAACGGCCGATTGGCTTTATACCTATCTGCGTGGTTTCTATCGCGACCCCACGCGGCCTACCGGCTGGAATAATACGGTTTTCCCCAATGTCGGCATGCCGCACATTCTGTGGGAATTGCAGGGTCAGCAAGTACTGAAGGCCGAAGAGCACGTTGATGCAAATGGAGTGAAAACGGAAACACATCGCTTGGTGCTGGACAAGCCGGGTAGCATGACGCCTGCAGAGTACGACCTCGCGGTCGCCGACCTCGTCAATTACATGGTGTACATGGCTGAGCCTGCCCAGATGGATCGCAAGAAGCTGGGTGTTTTTGTTTTGCTGTTCCTGGGCTTGCTGTTTGTCGTTTCGTATTACCTCAAGAAAGAATTCTGGAAAGATATACATTAAATCTAACCGGCGGGAGCGGCTTCCAGTGGATGGAGGCCGCTCCCGTTTTGCATTTTAGTTTAAGGAACCCGCAATTATGATGACTTTATATTCAGGCACTACGGACCCGTACAGTCACCGTTGTCGTATCGTGCTTTTTGAAAAGGGCATGGATTTTCAAGTCATTGATGTCGATCTTG
>JBEDHT010000203.1:0-4098 GCA_041174025.1 Pseudomonadota bacterium | reverse complement strand
AACGTTGAAGCCGCGTATATCCTGCGCCAGCCATTGTGCGAGTTCGAGCAGCATCAGTGATTCTCCCCTTGTGTATTGTTATGCGTGATCAGATCGACCACTCGCTCCATGCGCATGAAGCGCGAGCCCTTGACCAGTACGTTGACGCCCGCATGCATTCCGGCCATCAGGTCCGCCGCGAGCGCTTCCGGTGTTGCGTAATGACGCGCCCCCGAACCGAAAACGCGAACCATCTCGCGGCTCAGTTCACCCAGCGCAAACAGCGCATCGATGCCAGCGTCGCGGGCATAGGCACCGATATCGGCATGCATCGCAGCGGCTTCGTCGCCCAGTTCGCCCATGTCGCCCAGCACCAGCAGTTTTTTGCCTGCGCGTGCGGCCAGTACGTCGATGGCCGCTTTCACTGAAGCCGGATTGGCGTTATAGGTGTCGTCGATCACCACCGCGCCGCCAACGCCCATCTTTTGCTGCAAGCGGCCCTTGACGCCGCCGAATGCGGCCAGCCCCGCGACCACATCGGCAAGCGGGATGTTCATGGCAATGGCGGTGGCGGTGGCCGCCAGCGCGTTGCATACGTTGTGACGGCCGGCGACCGGCAGACGCAGCGCTGCCTCACCGAGCGGTGTCTGCAGTTGCAGATCGCTGTATTCCGCCTGCAGCACAAACGTGGCGCTGACATCGGCCGGCTGTTCGATGCCGAAAGTCAGAATGCGCTTGCCGTCCGCCAGCGTTTTCCAGTAAGCCGCAAAACGGTCGTCGGCATTGATGATGGCAACACCGTCGGCAGCCAGCCCTTCAAAAATCTCGCCCTTGGCCTGCGCGATACCCTCGACCGAGCCGAGTCCGCCCAGATGCGCGCTGGTAGCATTGTTCACCAGTGCTACGGTCGGGCATGCCAGCCTGGTCAGATAACGGATTTCGCCAAAATGATTCATGCCCATTTCAGCCACGGCGTAGCGGTGCTGCGCGCGCAGCTTGAGCAGTGTGAGCGGCAGGCCGATATCGTTATTGAGGTTGCCGACCGTCGCCAGCACCTTGTCTTCGCCGCCTGCAGTCACGCGCAGAATCGCCGCCAGCATTTCCTTGACCGTGGTCTTGCCGTTGCTGCCGGTAATCGCAGCGAGCGGAATCGTGAACTTGCCGCGCCACCAGGCAGCAAGATCACCCAGGGCGCGGCGGGTATCCTGCACCAGCAGACCGGATGTCAGGCCTGGTAACGCATGCGACACCATCGCCGCCGCTGCGCCATGCTCGATGGCGGACAAGGCAAAATCATGCCCGTCGACGCGCTCGCCGCGCATGGCGACGAACAATTGTCCGTGCTTGTCGCCACGACTGTCGTTGGAGACGCTGGTGAACAGCACATCCTCGCCGATGACGCTGCCCCGCGTTGCCATCGCCGCTTCGGAAAGCTTCATCATGCTGCCGTCTCCGCCAATGCTGCGCGCACCTCTGCCTCATCGCTGAAAGGCATTCTCACTCCCGCTACCTCCTGATAATGTTCATGGCCCTTGCCTGCCACCAGCACGATATCGCCCGCTTTTGCCTGGGCAATCGCTGCGCGGATCGCTTTTGCGCGATCCAGTTCGATTTCGTAATCGCCATGCAGACCGTCTTCAATCTGCGCCACGATCGCCCCGGCCGCTTCGTTGCGTGGGTTGTCCGAAGTGACAATCACCTTGTCGGCCAGTCTTGAGGCCACCTCACCCATCAGCGGGCGTTTGCCCGCATCGCGATTGCCGCCGCAGCCAAAAACGCAGAACAAGCGCCCGCGCGATTGTTCGCGCAATGCCAACAGGACTTTTTCCAGCGCATCAGGCGTATGGGCATAGTCGATGACCACCAGCGGGCGCTCATCTCCGCCCATCTGCTGCATGCGGCCTGCGACCGGTTCGATTGCGGCGATGGCGTCTATCGCATGTGCCAGCGCCACATCAGAGCTGAGCAACACAGCCAGCACAGCCAGCAGATTACTGGCGTTGAAGCGGCCAACCAGCTGGGCTTGCAGCAAGGCGTTGCCATGCGGGGTGGCAACCTGAATACGCATACCGCTCGCAGTGAATTCGAGCGCGCTGGCCCGCACCGCCGCGCGCGGATCGAAGCCATAAGTGATCACCGGCTTGCCTGCCGCAACCAACTCGGCAGCCACCTTTGCACCGAAGTCATCATCGAGATTGAGCACGGAAGCCGTCAGCCCGTCCCAATCGAACAGCTTGCGCTTGGCCGCCGCGTAGGACGCCATATCGCCGTGATAGTCGAGGTGGTCGCGCGAGAGATTGGTCAGAACTGCTACATTGAAATGCACGCCGCCGACCCGGCCCTGCTCGAGCCCGTGCGAGGAGACCTCCATTGCGCAGGCGACGGCGCCCTGTTGCAGGTAGCCGGCCAGCATGCCATGCAGCAATATCGGATCGGGCGTGGTATTGATGGCGTGCGACAACGCACCGGGGAAACCGTTACCCAGCGTGCCCACCAGTGCGGTCCTGCGTCCGAGCCGGCACAGCGTCTGCGCCAGCCAGTGGCTGCATGAAGTCTTGCCGTTGGTACCGGTAACGCCGATCATCCAGAGCCGTTGCGACGGCTGACCGTAAAAACTGCTGGCGACCTCGCCGCAACGTTCGCGCAATTTCTCCACTGGCAGATTGGGTACTTGCCAGTCCGCATTCCAGTCAAAGCCTTGCCTCTCCCAGACCACGGCAGCAGCGCCGCGCGCAATCGCGTCATCGATGAATGCACGGCCGTCGTGATGCTCGCCGGGATAGGCCAGAAACAGGCTGCCGGGAACCACCTTGCGGCTGTCGGCTGTAATCGCGCCGGGGTGTACGTTCTGCGCGAACAGTGCGGAGAGAATATCGCTCATACCATCTCCTGCACCACGGGGGCTTCTTCCGGCGGAATGACGATATTGTCGTTCGGCGCATCCTGCGGAATCGACAGCATGCGTAAAGTGCCGGAAATCACGGTACTGAATACCGGCGCGGCGACTGCGCCGCCGTAATACTGGCCGGCACCGGGCTCGTCGATCATCACCGCCATGACCAGACGCGGATTCGAAGCGGGCGCCAAACCGACGAACGAAGATACATATTTATCCGACTGATATCCGCCGACGCCGTGCTTGTGCGCGGTACCAGTCTTGCCCGCCACGCGATAGCCGGGAATCTGCGCGCGCGGCGCAGTGCCGCCAGGCAGTACGGCCAGTTCCATCATCTCCAGCATGGCACGCGCGGTCTGTGGCTTGAACACCTGCTGGCCGACCGGCTGTTCGTTCTGCTTGCGCAGGCTGACGGGGCGCAACTCGCCGTCGTTGGCAAACACGGTATAGGCGCGCGCCAATTGCAACAACGTCAGGTTTAGGCCGTATCCGTAGGACATGGTGGCCTGTTCGATCGGACGCCAGCTCTTGTAATCGCGCAATCTGCCGGAAGCTTCGCCGGGGAAACCGACATTGGTCACCTGGCCGAAACCGGCAAGATTGAACACGTTCCAGAGCGCTTTCGGTTCCATGCTCAGGCCCAGCTTGGCAGAGCCGACATTCGAGGATTTCTGGATGATCTGCGCAATGGTCGCCTTGCCCTGCGGATGCACGTCCCGCACAGTTGCGCTGCCTACGCGCATGACACCGGGCGTCGTATCGATAATCGACGTTGTATCGAAAGTACCGGCGTCCATGGCGGCGGCGGCACTGAACGGCTTGAGGGTGGAACCCGGTTCGAACAGGTCGACGATTGCGCGGTTGCGCGAACGGCCGGCCAGATTCACCGGATTGTTCGGGTTGTAGCTGGGCACGTTGGTCATCGCCAGCACCTCACCGGTTCTGGCATCGAGCACGACCGCAGCGCCGGCCTTGGCCTTGTGCGTTTCCACTGCCCGCGCCAGTTCGCGGTGCGCCAGATACTGGATGCGGCGATCGATGGAAAGCACCAGATTCTTGCCGTCCTGCGGAACCTTGACCGCTTCCAGGTCTTCGACGATACGGCCCTGCCTGTCCTTGATGACGCGGCGGCTGCCCTCCTTGCCGGAGAGCACATCCTGCGCTGCCAGCTCGAAGCCCTCGCGGCCGATTTCGTCAACCCCGGTAAAACCGACCAGATGCGC
>JBEDHT010000202.1:0-5034 GCA_041174025.1 Pseudomonadota bacterium | reverse complement strand
TCAGACAGGCCTTCTGCAACAGACGATGCAGAACAGAGTGGGCGGCGTGGTGTGTTCTCAGCTCAGGAGGCAATACGTGCGAATGCCCGAGGCTTTTACGGCTGTGTTTGCACTCCGGCGGTTCGATGCCGTGCAGTTTGTCATGAAATCTCTCGCCATCGATGCTGCCCCAGGCCGACCTGAATTGATCGCGATTGAGTGCGAGCAGCGACTGAACCGAATCGATACCTTGCGCCATGAGGCGCAGCTCCATTTTTTTGCCTATACCTTTCAGGTCTCGCAGCTTGAGCCCGTATAACCTCTGCGGCAGCTCGTGCTGTTCGATGACGACACAGCCGTCAGGTTTTTGCATGTTGGAAGCGATTTTGGAAAGATAGGTATTGGGCGCAATACCGATCGAGCAGCGGATTTGTTCCCCGACCTTGCCTGCTATCGTTTGTTTGATGCGCATGGCCAACGCCAGTGCATTTTCCCGCTGACGCTGACTACCGGTCAGTTTGCAGACCATTTCATCAATCGAGAGCGTCTTCTCGACGTGCGTGCAGGACTCAACCACTTCTATCAACTTGTGGTGATACTCGATATACAGTGCCGGTCGTGCCTCAACCAGAATAATGTCCGGGCACATCACGCGAGCATCGCTGACGCGCGTGCCGGTTCTGACGCCAAAGGCTTTTGCCTCATAGCTTGCCGCAATGCAGCAGGTGGTCTCGGCAACTACCGGCAAAACCGCAACCGGCTTGCCGCGCAGCTCAGGCCGCAACAACTGCTCTACCGAAGCAAAGTAGGAATTGAAATCAATATAAAGCGCGTTCAGTTCTGACATCTGGCGGTCACAGGCATACAAACAGGCAAACAGCAATTCTTGAACAAACAGGTGAAGTCATGCATTCTTGACACTGAATTTTATCCGGTCGAATTCATCACTCACAGATACGCCAGTATCGGTTCTTTTTGATGCTGCGTGTAAGCAGATGGCGAAAAAATTATCAGCATCTTGAAAAAACACGTTAGCGGGAGCCATGCATATCGTCCGGACATAGACGGCATGCGTGCCATCGCAGTATTGTCGGTATTGATCTTTCACGTATTTCCACAAAGCATGCCGGGCGGCTTCATCGGCGTCGATATATTCTTTGTCATTTCCGGCTTTCTGATTTCCGGCATCATCTTTGACCGCCTTGAGCAGGGCAGTTTCAGTTATGCCGAATTTTATACACGGCGCATCAAAAGAATTTTCCCTGCGCTTCTGCTCGTGATGGCTGCATGCTGCATTGCCGGCTGGTTCTTGTTGTTTGGTGATGAATATCAGCAGCTTGGCAAACATGTGGCTGCAGGCGCTGCCTTTATTTCCAATTTCGTGTTGTGGGGTGAGTCGAGCTATTTCGACAATGCAGCAGAAACCAAGCCGCTACTGCATCTCTGGTCTCTCGGGATCGAAGAACAGTTCTATATTGTCTGGCCAATCGTGATCTGGGCGTTGTGGCGATTGCGCGCCAATGTTCTGATGGTGCTCGCTGCCGCCATGGCACTGTCGTTTGTGTTCAATCTCTATCTGGTTGCGACAGACACCACAGCAGCGTTCTACTCGCCTTTCGCGCGCGCCTGGGAGCTCCTTGCCGGCAGCATGCTGGCTTATTTAAACCGATATCGGCCACTATCCTGGCAGGTGAGCGCCGACAGTTTATCTGTCCCTGGTTTGGTCCTGTTGCTTTGCGGCTTTGTCCTGATCGACCGGTCAGCCGGTTTCCCGGGTTATTGGGCACTCATGCCGGTGCTCGGTACGGTCATGATGATTGCCGCCGGACCTGAAGCGACTCTCAACCGCCATCTGCTCTCAAATCAATGGCTCGTAAGAATTGGCCTGATCAGTTACCCGATATATCTCTGGCATTGGCCCATCATTTCGTTTTTTCGCATCACGCAGAACAACTCGCCGGGTTTGCTGCCAGGCCTGTTGATCATTGCGCTCTGCCTCCTGCTCGCCTGGCTGACATACCGTTATGTCGAGTCGCCCGTCCGTAAAAGCAGTAATGGCGGCAGGCTGGCATGTCTGCTACTGGCTGCCATGCTTGCGCTGGGCGTGCTGGGTTACAAGATTTACGAGGAGAACGGCTGGGAATTCCGCCAACGCATACAGGGAGACATTGATCACCCGCCACCCTACAACCTGCTTAGAAAGCAGGTGTTGACCAGTGATGCCCTCGGACAACTGAATCGCGAACGCAACATTGCCAGACGCTGGCCGATGTGTAATTTCAGTCATCGCGGCGACGACCATCCGCAAAGATTTTCAAGACAGCTGGCAAATTGCCTCATGATCGACGAGGCAAAGCCTAATGTGCTGGTTTACGGCGATTCCCATGCGGCCGACCTGTGGTACAGCCTGGCGAGTCAGTTCGATGGGATCAATTTTTTACAGGCGACTGCATCGGGTTGCTTCCCCGGCCGCGATGAAAGAGAGGACAGGCCTGAAAATACCGGTTGTCAGCAGCTGACCGCGCATATGTACGAGCATTTTGATTTCAGCAGCGTAGATCTCGTGCTGATCAATGCACGTTGGCGTGTCCGCTCGGACAGGCAACGCTTACTTGAAGATATCGCCTATCTGCAGTCCAGGGGTGCGCGTGTTGTGCTGGTTGGCCCCATGTTCGAATATGTGTCCGACCTGCACGGCATCCTGCGGCGCGGCGAGCTGCCGGATGGTTATCTGAAGCCCGACAGATTCGAGCTGGATCGCACGATGTCGGCGTATTTTCAACGCCACGGTGTTCCCTATTTTTCCAGGATGGAACAGTCATGCGAAGCGCAATCGTGTCTCTGGCATGATGGAGAAAAAGTTCTGATTTATGACTACGGCCATATGACGCGGCACGGAATGACGGTTTTCGGAAAAAAATATCGTGCTGCCGGGCTTATCCAGAAACATCTGGAAATGAAAGACGTCTATAAAAATACATACGATTGAAAATTAAAAGGCCCGATGACCACCATGACAAAAAATGATATCGCCATATTTGCCGGAGGCTGTTTCTGGTGTCTGGAACCTGTGTTTTCACAGCTCGCAGGCGTACGGAAAGTCGAATCCGGCTACATCGGCGGCTATACCGCAAACCCCACATACAAGCAGGTGTGCACCGGCACCACCGGACATGCCGAAGCCATCAGGATTTCGTTCGACGCAGACATCATCAGCTACGAGGACTTGCTGGCGGTTTTCTTCACTGCCCACGACCCGACCACGCCCAACCGTCAGGGCAATGACATTGGTACGCAATATCGTTCCGCCATATTCTTTCTGGATGAAGCGCAGCAACGCAGCGCCGAGCAGATGATCGCGCGAGTGGATGCAGAACGTTGGTGGTCCGCGCCAGTGGTGACGGAGGTGATCAGTGCGCCGGTGTTTTATCCGGCGGAGGATTACCACCAGTATTACTACGCCAACAATCCGAATCAGCCGTATTGTCTCGCTGTGGCTGCGCCCAAGGTGGCGAAAATCCGTGCGAAGTACAGTGGCTTGCTGAAACCCGCCACGGCCTGATCAACGCTCAGTCGATATCCGGGCGCGTCAGCCATTGGCGGCGCCAGAAGATCAGCGCCATGACCATGGCAATGAAAGCCATGATGGCAATGGCGAACCAGAATCCGTACGCTTCGTGACTCCAGGGCAGGAACTGGAAGTTCATGCCGAAAATGCCGGCAATCAGCGTGGCCGGCATGAACAGCATGGCAACCACGGTCAGCGCCCGCAATTCCATGTTGACCCGGTTGCTGACGCTGGAAAGGTAGATATCCATCATCCCGCTCAACATGTCGCGGATGGCTTCCAGCGATTCGATGAAATGCAGTGTGTGGTCATGCACGTCCCGCAGATAGAGCACCGTGTTGTGTTCGAAGAACCCTTGTTCGTTGCGGATCAGGTGATTGATCACTTCCCGCAACGGCCAGACGTTACGACGTAACTCCATGCTTTCGCGCTTGAGCTTGTGAATGCTGTGCAGCGTGGTTGCAGTCGGCTTTTTGATCAGCGCTTCTTCCAGGGCTTCGCAGTCATTCCCCATTTGTTCCAGCACGATGAAATAGCGGTCGACAATGATGTCCAGCAGTGAATAAGCCAGATAATCGGCACCGGACTGGCGCAGATGGCTGCCCGGTGTGCGCAGTCTTTCGCGCACGGGGTCGAAGGCACCGGTCTGGCGTTCCTGGAAAGTGAGCACGAAATTTCTGCCGAGCACGATACTGACCTGGTCCGAGCTGATGTCGAAATCCGCCGTGTTGTACTGAAAAAAACGTGTTACTACGTAGAGATTGTGTTCGAAACTGTCGACCTTGGGCCGCTGGTCGGTATTGAGAATGTCTTCAAGCACCAGTGGGTGCAGGCCGAAATTGTTGCCGATGCCGGCAATCAGAGACGGGTCGTGCAAGCCGTAGACATTGATCCAGTGTATGCCGTGCGCGGGGAAGCTGAGCAATTTCGCTTCATCCAGCGTCAGCGACCGTTCGCTGATGCTTTCGGCGCAGTAGTCCATGATGGTGACCAGCGGTTGTGCAGTCCTGACTTCGCCGACATGCACCAGCGCGCCGGGCGGCAGGCCGGTTTTCCTTGAGCGCAATTTTTTCTGGTTCGCGTGCTTCTTCATGGCATTTTCGATGATAACGCTATTCCGCCCGCAATGCTTCTATCGGGTCGAGACGAGAGGCGCGTCGTGCCGGTAACACACCTGCCACGAGGCCGATGCCGGCCGAGAGCAGCAAAGCGCCGGCGGCAAAACTCAAAGGCGTATGCACCGGCAATGCAGGCACTGCCAGCTGTATCAGTTGGGCCAGCCCGACGCCGAGCAGCAGTCCGAACATGCCGCCGAGTGCCGCCAGAATGATGGATTCACCCAGGAAGAGATAGAGGATGGTGCGGCGGTAAGCGCCGAGCGCCATCATCAGTCCGATTTCATTGGTGCGTTCGGTGACGGCGATGGTCATGATGGTGACGATGCCGACGCCGCCGACCAGCAACGATATGCCACCGAGGGCGCCGAC
>JBEDHT010000201.1:0-2500 GCA_041174025.1 Pseudomonadota bacterium | reverse complement strand
CGACAACATCCATATCGCCAGCGGCGAAGCACAGACGCTGCAAGCCGCAAGAAAAGCCTTCATGGATGACCCGGCCAGACAGGACAAACTGCAGGAGGCCGCCTTGCTCAACCGGCTCGATATCCGCGCCGCGCTGGCGAGATACGATGCCGCCGAAGCAAAGCTGCGGCTGGAGATTGCGCGCCAGTATCCGGATATCGTGCTGTCGCCCGGCTACAGTTACGATCAGGGCGATAAAATCTGGTCGCTGGGATTTTCCACCCTGCTCTCGCTGCTGAACAGGAACGAGGGCAATATTGCCGATGCCGATGCGCAACGCGAACTGGAAGCCGCCAGATTCAAGGCCTTGCAGGCCGAGGTGATCGGCCAGCTGGATGGCCGCCGGGCTGCATATCTGCAAACCCTCGGCACGCTGGAAGACACCAGACAACTGCTTGAGGCGCAGCGCGAGCGTACCCGCATGATTGAAAAACAATTCGAACAGGGCATTGCCGACCGGCTCGAACTGACCACCGCCAGACTGGAGAATCTGCTGCTGCAACAAGCATTGATCGCCAACGAAACCAGGGTGCAGCGTGCCGCACACGCACTCGAAGAAACCATCCAGCAACCTCTCGAAAACCCCTTACCGATGCCAACCGGCCTTGAAGACCATGCAGCGGCAGAATAACGCCATCAGCGAGCCCAACCATGAATCGTAAACTGACCATCATCATCGCCTTGCAGGCATTTCTCATCGTCGTGCTGTTCTGGGTACTGGTGTTTTACGGCAAGGATGAATACGAGGCCTTTGTGCAAGGCGAAGTCGAGGAAGAAATCGAAACACCGAATCGCGCCAGCACCGAAGAAGGCATTGCCATTGTCACCCTGCCAGAGGCGGCACAGGAGCAAAGCGGCATCGAAATCATCGGGCTTGGCCAGAGCCAGCACATGACGGCGCTCAGCACTTATGGCACCGTGGTCAACGTTGATCGACTGATCGAACTTAGAAGCCGCTTCATGACCGCCCAGGCTGAAGCGAACATCGCCAGAGCCTCGCTGGCCAACACCCAGCAGGAATTCAACCGCATGCAGGTGCTCAACCAGGACAACCGCAATGTCTCAGATCGTGCGCTCGCCAATGCACAGGCCCTGCTCAAGGCAGATCAGGCAAAGGTCAACGCGGCAGACAGCATCGCCCGCAACGTGCGCGACAGCATCCGCCAGCAATGGGGCGACACGCTGGCTGCGCTGGCCACCCGCCAGCCGGAAAGCCCTGAGTTCAGCCGCATCCTGCAATATCGCGATGTGCTGATACAGGTCACATTCCCCTTCGATACGCCACCGCCGCAGGCCGGCAGCAGCATCCAGATCGCACCGATCGGCATCGCCACTGCCAGCGGCGAGCAGCCGATGCAAGCACAATTCGTCTCGGCCTCGCCGCAAACCGACAACGCCATTCAAGGCAAAACCTATTTTTACCGCGCGTCTGCCGACAACCTCAGAGTCGGCATGCGCGTCAGCATCAAACTGAAGGACGACAACACCCCTACGCAAGGTGTCATCGTGCCCAACAGTGCAGTGGTCTGGTATGGCGGACAAGCCTGGGTCTACCGCAAGGATAAGGAAGACCGCTTTATTCGCCTACCGGTCAATACCGACAGCGATACCGAAGCTGGCTGGTTCGTCAGCAGCGGCCTCAAGGCGGGCGATAAAATCGTTTCTACGGGTGCGCAATTGCTGCTATCCGAAGAATTCAAATTCCAGATTACTAATGAGAACGATGATTAAATTTTTCAATTTAATCATCGTTCCGGTGGAGACTCATGCGCGTAGCGCGTGATGTCGGAGCCAAAACGATGCTTGCCAACCATCCCGCCATCCGTCATTCCGGAAACCGCACAGCGGTTATCCGGAATCCAGTGCTTTCATTGGTTTCCTGGATTCCGGGTTCGACTTGCAGCCGCCCCGGAATGACAACTGCAACTTGCGGCGCCCCTGGAATTCCATTCTGCGCCTGTCCGATCAACGTTTTATCAAGAGTTGACCTGCCATTATGATGTCCGCCCTCGTCCGCTTTTCCATCCGCTTTAACGGGGTGATCATCGCCCTCGCCTCGCTGGCGATCATTTACGGCGTGTATAGCATGACGCGCAGCAATCTCGACGTATTCCCGGAATTCGCGCCGACCCAGATCGTGATTCAGACAGAGTCTCCCGGACTTTCTGCCGAACTGGTCGAATCCATTGTCACGCAGCCGATTGAAAACAGCCTGTCGGGCACCATAGGCATTGCTTCCATGCGTTCGCAGTCTATCCCCGGCCTTTCGATTGTGACCATCATTTTCGATGAAGGCACCGATATCTACCGCAACCGGCAAGTCGTTGCTGAACGTTTGGCTACGCTCAACACCCGCCTGCCGACCGGTATCGTGCCGAACATCACGCCGCTGACCTCTTCCGCCAGTACCGTGCTTGGCTTTGGCCTGACATCAGAAACGCTTACGCTGATGGAGTTGCGC
>JBEDHT010000200.1:0-2606 GCA_041174025.1 Pseudomonadota bacterium | reverse complement strand
CGCGCACCATTGCGAAGGAACTTGAAACACTGGGGCTTGCAAATGCCCTGCACATCACGCGTCATCAGTTACTGGTCAGCCCGCTGGTGCCATATACCTCGCACAACAGCGCTGCCTGCATACGCGTTCATGCAGAGCCGAAAAATCTGGCAGCAATACAGGCGTATTGCGAACAATATCTTGCTGCAAACAGTGCCGAAGGTTCAGATGCCGGTCTTTGTGTAGCGCCGGAAGAAAAAATCAGCAGAGAAATTCAGCGCTTCGGCTTTCTCGCCAAACGCAGACTGGTGACGCAGGCCGATGCCAGAAACCTGAGTGCGCAGGCCGGGTTGCCGCTGGTGGGCCTGACCGGCACGCACGATGGCATGATCGGTGCGCTTGCTGCGACAGGACTGCATGCTTCCGGCAGTGACGGGCGTTTGCTCTGGCTGCGCGGCTTGCGCGAAATGACAGATCGCGCCATGTCGCTGGGCGAGGTGTTTGCAAAGACCGGCCTGGATGTTGTCCAGACCAGGGACGGTGAAGTCCTCACAGATGAAGAACGCCTCATTGAAATGGGCAGCTGGCCGCGTGCGGTCTGGATGAATAACGAAGCAGTATTGATTGTTGAAAAAACCGGTAATGAAGAGGGAGCCGATTGGCGTGTCGCAGATAAACAATATCTCAAGCAGTTCTAATCCTGCACGTCAGCGCCTGATCTATCTGGCGCTGATATTTCTTGCAGGCGCCATCACGGTCGCCATGCATGATGCATTCCGCTGGCCGTTAAAAATGCCGGGGCGGCACGGGCTTGAACTGATGGCCATTCTGGTTTTTGTGCGCGCCGCTTCCGGCGAGCGATACGCGGCATTACTCGCTGCAGTTGGCGGAGTGGCCGCCATCGGCGTGTTCGGTCATGGGACAGGCGTTGAATCTGTCGTGCTGCTGTTACAGGGGCTTGCCCTAGATATCGGCTGGCTCATGTTGCGCGGTCAGCGGCTCTGGCTCTTTGCCCTGCCGCTGATCGCTGGCATGGCACACACCATCAAACCCCTCACCAAGCTTTTCTTTCAGCAGGGCTTTGGCATACCCAGCGATTCACTCATCAATGGACTTGCGTACCCGATGACGACGCACTTTGTTTTCGGGCTGGTCGGCGGCATTTTTGGTGCGCTGGCCTACTACGTCATGCACAAAAACAAACACCACCAGTAACCAACCGATTCAAGGATCAAGCATGTATTCTGCACCAACGCCCTTTTTATTCGCACATCGTTATATTTATAAAAATATCAAGAAACCGATACTCACAAGCAGTCTGACCATGCTGCTTTCTGCCCTAGCCATGCAAGCCTTCGCAGAAACCGGCAATGCAGAAGTCTATCGGCTGGGCGAAATTCTGGTCAGCGAACGCTATCTAAATCCGGAAATCGGCAGCAGTTACCAGATCACCCGCGATGATTTTGAACGCACAGGTGCGCGCTCGCTGGAAGAAGCCCTGAAAGAGATTCCATCGTTGCATGTACGCAACGGTGCGGACGGCACGCCACGCATTGATATTCGCGGGTTGCGAACCCGTCAGATCAAACTGCTGGTCAACGGTATTCCATTCAACTCTGCCGACGACGGCCAGTTCGACCCGACCCTGATTCCCACTTTTGCCATCGGGCGCATCCAGGTGCAGGCCGGTGCCTCCTCGGTGCTCTACGGCGATGGCGGCCTCAGCGGCGTCATCGATTTGCAGACACGCGGCGCTTTTGATGGCTTCAAATCAGGCGGTCAGGCAGAATTCGGCAGCGACCATTTCTGGCAAACAAATGCGTACACGGGCTACGGCGACGGCACCAACGACTTCTTTGCCGCAGTGGGTGTAAGAGCGCGCGATGCCTTCCCGATGTCGAATGACTTCAATTCGACCATACCGGCCAGTCTGGGCAACTATCAGAATGACGACGACCGCAACAACAGCGACAACCGGCGCTCGAACATCTTCACCTCCTACAGCCGGAAACTTACAGAAAAGCTGCGGGTTGGGGTATTTCTGTCGCATGTCGAAGGGCATTACGGTAAACCGCCAAGCGTGCTGGATTGCGCAGGCAACTCACCCACATGCGCAGGGAATTATGGCGACGACCCGTTTGCCGCAACAACCCGTTACGAGCGTATGGAACAACAACGCGGCACCTCGGTGCAACTGGTGTCCGACTACGATTTCAGCAACAACTGGCATGGCCGTCTGGCTCTGTTCAGCAACACACTGAAAGAAAACACGGCCGGCTATGACAATGACAGCTACCGTAACCTTGTCAGACGCGGTGCATTTGACGAAGACAGCCGCACCCAGATGCGCGGCGTTCATGCCCAGCTTGATGGGGTCATCACAGAAACCGGCACCAAGGTCGGCCTCAGCATCAACAGCCGAAACGAGCTTTATGATGTGGGCGGTATCAGCTGCGATAACGCCAGCAACTCAAGCACGCAGACCTGCGTCAAAAGCGGCGGCTTATCAGCACCAAGCTCTGGAGGAACCAAGCAATTCAACTACAGCCCGCTCTATGTCAACCGTGATATCCGCGTCACCAGCTATGCCGTGGAATTGCGTCAGCCCGTAAATCAAACGCTGGAGT
>JBEDHT010000199.1:0-5070 GCA_041174025.1 Pseudomonadota bacterium | reverse complement strand
GCCCGACCCACCAGCCGGTCGAGAACACCTCCGGCCTGCGCTATATCCCGCGCATGACGGTATGGCGTCCGGGCAGTGCCACTGAAACAGCCGTGGCTTGGGTAGCTGCAGTCGAGAAGACTGACGGCCCGACCAGCCTGGTGCTCTCCCGTCAGAACCTGCCCGGCATCAAGCATGACACCGCGCACTTCGACCTCATCCGCAAGGGTGGCTACGTGTTCTCCGACGTTGCCGGCAAGGCCGATGTCATTATCATCGCCAACGGTTCCGAGCTGGATCTGGCGGTTAAGGCCGCTGCCGAGCTGAACGCTGCCGGCACCAAGGTGCGCGTGGTTTCCATGCCGTCCACCAACGTGTTCGATGCGCAGGATCAGGCTTACCGCGACAGCGTGCTCACCCCCGGCGTCAAGCGTGTGGCAGTCGAAGCCGCGCATCCTGACTTCTGGCGCAAGTATGTCGGCCTGGAAGGTGCGGTCGTCGGTATCGATACCTTCGGCGAATCCGCTCCTGGCGGTGTGCTGATGAAGCACTTCGGCTTCACGGTTGAAAATGTGGTCAACACGGTAAAGAGCGTTCTGTAACGAAAGCCCGACGTTTCGGTGGAGGCTAACGTGAGCTCAGGTGCGAACGTTAAGTGCACTTGAGTGCACGGCCGAAGCCAAAACGTCGTAGCTACGGTGAAGTCTGTCCTGTAATTTTTAAGGACACCATGAAAAGAGCCTCTTTTGAGGCTCTTTTCTTTTCTGCCGCATAACGTCTTTTTAATTGCAGGATAAGAATCTTTTAGCCTGCGATGACAGCACAACCGCTTGGATGCTGTAAAATCAGGGCTGTAAAGCGTATTGAATTTATTCAACATTTTTAGAGAACCCCGGAGTAACTCAAGCGGTATTGTGTTTTGGGTGCTCATCAGAAAACGTTCAGGCTGGGAAAACATATCATGGCTATTCGAGTTGCAATCAATGGATTTGGTCGTATCGGACGTATGGTGTTTCGCGCCGTCGCCAAGGATTTCAAGGACATGGAAGTAGTCGCCATCAATGACCTGCTGGAGCCGGATTACCTGGCCTACATGCTGAAGCATGACTCCGTGCATGGCCGTTTCGATGGTGAAGTTGCGGTCGAGGGTGGCAACCTGCTGGTGAACGGCAAGAGCATCCGTCTTACTGCCGAGAAGGACCCGGCCAACCTCAAATGGGGTGAGGTCGGGGTCGATGTCGTGGTCGAATGTACCGGCTTTTTCCTGACGCTGGATACCTGTCAGAAGCATATCGACGCGGGTGCGAAAAAGGTCGTGCAGTCGGCACCTTCCAAGGACGATACGCCGATGTTCGTCTATGGCGTCAACCATGCAGACTACAAAGGCGAAGCGATTGTCTCTGCTGCCTCCTGTACCACCAATGGTCTGGCGCCGGTCGCCAAGGTGCTGCACGACGCATTCGGCATCAAACGCGGCCTGATGACGACAGTGCATGCCGCCACTGCCACGCAGAAAACCGTCGATGGCCCATCCAACAAGGATTGGCGCGGTGGTCGCGGCATTCTGGAAAACATCATTCCGTCTTCCACCGGTGCGGCAAAAGCCGTGGGCAAGGTCATTCCCTCACTCAACAAGAAGTTGACCGGCATGGCGTTTCGCATTCCGACCTCGGATGTCTCGGTGGTCGACCTCACCTGTGAGCTGGTCAAGGAAGCCACCTATGAAGACATCTGCAAAGCCATGAAAGCGGCCTCTGAAGGCGAACTGAAGGGCGTGCTGGGCTACACCGACGAAAAAGTGGTCTCTACCGATTTTCGCGGCGAACCCTGCCCGTCCGTATTCGATGCGGGTGCCGGCATTCAGCTCGACCCGACCTTCGTCAAGGTGGTGGCGTGGTATGACAATGAGTATGGGTATACCTGTAATATGATGCGACTGGTTCGCCATATTGCTTAATCATGGCCTGCGGCGGCGCATTACTGCGTTCTCCAGTGCTCGCTTCCTCGCCTACCTGCTAGGTATGTCCCGGTCGCTGCGCGCTGTACGCCTTGTACTGCATCCGCCTCGTCGCATGATTCGAACACCTGCCGCACACGTTGTAACAGAACTCTGGGAGTAAACATGTCCGTAATCAAAATGACCGACCTCGATTTGCGAGGTAAACGCGTCTTCATCCGTTCCGATCTGAATGTCCCGGTCAAGGACGGCAAGGTCACGTCCGATGCGCGCATTACGGCGTCGTTGCCGACCATCGCGTTTGCGCTCAATGCCGGTGCCCGCGTGATGGTGACTTCGCACCTTGGCCGTCCGGAGGAGGGTGTCTATTCCGCAGAAAATTCCTTGCAGCCGGTGGCGGATGTGATGTCGGCCAAGCTCGGCAGGCCGGTGCGGCTGGTGCGGGATTGGGTGGATGGCGGCTTTGAGGTCGGCGCAGGCGAGCTGGTGTTGCTGGAGAACTGCCGTTTCAACAAGGGCGAAAAGAAGAGTCTCGATGAAACGTCACAGAAATACGCGAAGCTGTGCGATGTGTTCGTGATGGATGCCTTCGGTACCGCGCACCGTGCTGAAGCATCGACGCATGGTGTGGCCAGATTTGCGCCGGTGGCCGCTGCCGGCATGCTGCTGGTGGAAGAGCTCGATGCTTTGACCAGGGCGCTGCTGAACCCGGCGCGCCCGATGGTGGCGATTGTCGGCGGCAGCAAGGTTTCGACCAAGCTGACCGTGCTGGAAAGCCTGTCGGAAAAGGTCGATCAACTGGTGGTTGGCGGTGGTATTGCCAATACCTTCCTCAAGGCGGCCGGTCATGAGGTCGGCAAGTCCTTGTGCGAGGACGATCTGGTGCCGACTGCCAGGGCATTGATGGAGAAAATGGCCAAACGTGGTGCAGCCGTGCCGATCGCCGTGGACGTGGTCTGCGGCAAGCAGTTCGATGCAAGCGAGCCTGCCGTGCTGAAGGATGCCGATGCGGTGGCGGCAGACGACATGATTTTCGATATTGGCCCGAAATCTGCTAAGGAATTGGCAGATATCATCATGCAAGCTGGTACAGTGGTGTGGAACGGTCCGGTCGGTGTGTTCGAGTTCGATCAGTTCGGCGCCGGTACGCGGACGATTGCCGATGCCATTGCCAGCACCAGTGCTTTTACCCTGGCAGGTGGTGGCGATACGATCGCGGCAATCCAGAAATATGACATCTATGACCGGGTGTCCTATATTTCAACTGCCGGCGGTGCGTTTCTGGAATTTCTCGAAGGCAAGACATTGCCTGCGGTGGAAATTCTCGAACAGCGTGCCAGGGGATAGCTTTCTGATCAGGTTGAACAGGGGCTATTGATAGCCCCTTTTTTGTTTATTGAAGGAATCACTTGATCCAGCGTAAAACCAAAATCGTTGCCACTCTTGGCCCGGCTTCCAGCAGCGAGGAGATGATCGCGCGCATGATTGTCGCCGGCGTCGATGTCGTGCGACTCAATTTCTCTCACGGCAGCGCCGAGGAGCATATCCACCGGGCCGGCCTGGTCCGCTCGATTGCCGTCAAGCTGGGCCGGCCGGTAGGTGTGCTGTGCGATTTGCAGGGCCCCAAGATACGCATCGGCAAGTTCGCGTCCGGCAGTATCACGCTTGCCCCAGGCGACCGTTTCGTTCTGGATGCGGCTTGCGAGCTGGGCAATCAGCAGCGCGTCGGACTCGATTACAAAAACCTGCCGCAGGAGGTCGAGGCGGGTGCCGTACTACTGCTGGATGACGGTCGTGTAGTCATGACGGTTGAGAAAGTGCGCGGTGCGGAGATTCATTGCACGGTAACGACCGGCGGCATTCTCTCAAACAACAAGGGCATCAACCGTCAGGGCGGCGGCCTTTCGGCGGCGGCACTGACAGCCAAGGACAGGCAGGACATCAAAACCGCCGTGGCACTGGAGGCCGATTTCATCGCGCTTTCTTTCCCGCGTTGCAGAAAGGATGTGGACGAGGCCAGAAAGCTGGTGAAGAAAGCCGGTGGCACGGCCAGTATTGTTGCCAAGATCGAGCGGGCCGAAGCCGTCGAGGCACTGGAAGAAATCATCGATGCCGCTGACGTCATCATGGTCGCGCGTGGCGACCTCGGTGTCGAAGTCGGCGATGCAGCGGTGCCGGGTTTGCAGAAGCGCATGATTCGCATGGCGCGCGCGCAGAACAAGGTGGTGATTACGGCAACGCAGATGATGGAGTCGATGATTACCAATCCGATTCCGACCCGGGCAGAAGTTTCGGATGTGGCGAACGCAGTGCTGGATGGTACCGATGCCGTGATGCTGTCGGCCGAAAGCGCGATCGGACAATATCCGCTGCAGGCGGTATCGGCCATGCATCGGGTCTGTCTGGAGGCTGAGCGCGAATACCATGTGCAGGATAATGTCCGCCGCGGCCGTCAGGTTTTTCAGCGCGTGGATGAGGCGATTGCGATGGCCGCGATCTATACGGCACGGCATCTCAAGGTCAAGGCGATTGCCGCATTGACCCAATCCGGCGCCTCGGCGCAGTGGCTTTCGCGCGGGGATGCCGAGGTGCCGATTTATGCGCTTTCCCCTGAAAAAGTCGCGCGCCGAAAACTGACCCTGTACCGCGGGGTGTATCCCTATCCGATCGATCAGGGCGGCAAGGACAGAGATCAGATCCTGCGTGAAATGGAGTCGATTCTGTTGCGTCATGCAGTGATTCAGCCAGGCGATCTGGTACTGCTGACTTTCGGCGAACCGATCGGCCAGGCGGGTGATACCAATACCATGCGCATCATCAAGGTCGGCGACGAAGCCGTCGCATGATCTTAAAAAAAAGATGAGATAAGACGCATAGTGCACTAAAATATGCGTCCCTCGGAGAATTGACGACATCATGCAGCCATTACTCAAAAGCCATATTCCCAGCCTCAAGTTGCTCAATCAGGGCAAAGTCCGCGATCTCTACGACATCGACGCGCGCACCATGCTGCTGGTAGCGACCGACCGGCTGTCGGCCTTTGATGTCGTGTTGCCGACACCGATCGAGCACAAGGGCGCCATTCTCACGCAGATTGCCAATTTCTGGTTCGACAAGCTTGCGCACATCGTGCC
>JBEDHT010000198.1:0-3629 GCA_041174025.1 Pseudomonadota bacterium | reverse complement strand
GCACCAGCGCGAGACCGTGCGCATGCAGTTCCGCTGCAAGCGCGATCCAGCGGTCAACCGGCCAGAGTTTGGAATCGCGGCTGCTGCCGTGCAGGCCGGCGACAAAATTTTCCGGCAACTGCAAGGCCGTGATATCGGCTGTGGCGGTGATGCCGTAATCTGGCAAGCTGTCCGGCACCGGATAGCCCAGCGCCAGCGCGGCCAATTGGCGGATGCGCGGCACGGCGTGCTGCTCGCGGCTGACTTGGTGTTGGCTGTTGTAGAGGCAGGAAGCGGCAGGTTCGCGGATGGAATGGCGGTCGTAGCCGTGACGCGGCGCTTTTGCCAGCCGGCTGATGAGAGCGCTTTTCAGCAGGCCCTGGGTGTCCAGCACCAGATCGTAAGCGCAGGATTGCAGGTGCTGTTTAAGTGCGGCAATCTCGCGCCAGGTGTGCGCAGAAAACGGCTGTTTGCGCCAGCGCCGCATGGCGACTGTTATTACCTCGTCGACGCCGGGGTGCAGGCGCGGAATATCGGCAAAACTCTCCTCCACGACCCAGTCTATCTGCATTTCCGGCAGACGGGCATGGATATCGTTGATGACGGGGAGGTTATGGATGACGTCACCCAGCGAGGTGGTCTTGACGATGAGCATTCGAGGCATAGGCGGCATTTTCGCATACAATGAGGCCTTTATTGAGCGAGTCGGCAGATTGAAGTTTGCGTTCCTGATTTTCAAGTATTTTCCTTTTGGCGGCGTACAACGCGACATGCTGCGCATCGCCCGGGAATTGAACAAGCAGGGCCATCAGGTCGAAATCTTCACGATTTCCTGGAACGGCGATCTGCCGGATGGCGATATTGCCGTGCATGTCATCCCGACACGCGGAATATTCAATTACTCGCGCTATCAGCGTTTTATCGATGCGGCTAATGCACATATCCGGCTTGAGGCTGAGGCTGGACGGCCTTTTGATCTGCTGGTCGGATTCAACCGCATGGCCGGGCTCGATGCCTATTTTGTCGCCGACCCCTGTTTTGTCGAGCGCGCGCACGTGATGCGCGGCTTCTTCTATCGCCTGACGCCGCGATATCGCTGGTTTGCCCATTGTGAAGAAGCGATATTTTCCGCGCAGGCGAAGACCGAATTTCTGCTGCTTTCCGATGTGGAGAAGCGCCACTTTCAAAAGTGGTATCACACGCCCGATGACCGCTTTCATTTCATTCCGCCCTTTTTGTCATCCGAACGGCTGGTGCTGCAAGATAAAGCCGAAATGCGCCGTTATCTGAGGCATGAGTTCGGTTTCGACGCAGAGGACTTCGTCTATCTGCTGGTCGGGTCAGGGTTTTCAATGAAAGGGCTGGACCGCGCCATTCATGCGCTGGCCTGCCTGCCTGCGGAAAAACTTGCCGGAAGCCGTCTGCTTGCAATCGGGCAGGATAATCCCAAGCCGTTCATGCAGATGGCGAAAAAGCTCGGCGTGGCAGAGCGCGTCATCATTTCAAAAGGCCGTCCCGATATTCCGCAATTGATGCAGGGCGCCGATGCCTATGTGCATCCGGCTTATCGTGAGAATACCGGCTTGGTGATCCTGGAGGCGATGGCCTGCGGTCTGCCGGTGCTGGTCACGGATAATTGTGGCTACGCCTTTCATGTCGCTGCGGCAGAGGCCGGTCTGGTATCGGCTGCGCCTTTCGATCAGGCTGCATTCAATCAGCTGTTCCAGCGCATGATGACCGATCCGCAATGTGACATCTGGCGCGCCAACGGGCAGCGTTACGCGCAGCAGCTCATGCAGGCCAACGATGGCAGTGCCGAGGCTCGCGTGCTGACAGGGATGGTTCGCAAAAAATCTGGAGTGGCAGATCGTGCCGTGCAAGTCTCATCTTGAACTGGCAGCGTGGCTGGAACAGGCCCTGCCTGCGGGTGATCGTTTTGACCACATCATGCAATTGCAGGGCGAAGTGTTCCGTGATGTGCCGGGCAGAAAAACCTTGCGCGTCACCCTGGGCGGCCGCTCATGTTTCGTCAAACAGCATTTCGGCGTCGGCTGGACGGAAATCTTCAAGAACCTGACGAGCGGCAAATGGCCGGTGCTGACAGCCAGAACCGAGTGGGATGCGATCCAAAAGTTGGGGGAGCTTGGCATCGCCACCACCCCGGCGCTGGGCTACGGGGTGCGTGGCTGCAATCCGGCCGGGCTGCAATCCTTTCTCATTACGCAGGATCTCGGCGATATCGTTTCGCTCGAGACGCTCACCGCAGACTGGAAAAGCAATCCGCCGTCAGCCGGGTTCAAGCGCAAGCTGCTGATCGAAGTGGCCGCGCTCGCGCGCAAACTGCACGAAGGCGGCATGAATCACCGCGATTTCTACCTCTGCCATATCTGTCTGGACAAGCCGGCTTTGTTGCGCGGTGAGATGGTGTTGTACCTGATTGATTTGCACCGTGTCGGCATACGCCCGCAGATACGTCCGCCGGACCGCATGAAAGACCTCGCTGCGCTTTATTTTTCAGCGATGGAAGCGGGCTTGGGCAAACGCGACTATCTGCGATTCCTGCGGCACTACCGCCAGCGGCCATTGCGGCGCCTGGCGCATGAGCAGGACTTCTGGCAACGCGTCGCGCGTCGTGCCGGCAAGCTCTATCTGAAATTTCATGGCAAAATGCCTGCAACAACAATCTGACAAGAGGCTGATTTGCAAACCTATATCTCGCCTGATGTGAAAAACCTGCTGGAGGCCAACCAGCTGCATGATTTCGAGCATTTCTGGAATTATCGCGGCGAATGGTTCGAATCGCCCAATCGTGGTCGCGGCGGCTGGAGCGGCGTCAACCGATTGGCGCTGAAGTCGCCGCAGGGCAACGAGCTGGGCCTGTTTCTCAAGCGCCAGCAGAACTACATCCGTCGGACGTTTCTGCATCCGTTCAGCGGCGTCAGCACGTTCTCCTGTGAGTTCGAAACCATACGCCACCTGTTCGAGAGCGGCGTCGGCGTTCCCAAGCTGGTGTTTTTCAGTGAGAAGCCTTCGGATGACGGGATGCAGGCCATTCTGGTCACCGAAGAGTTGCACGGCTATCGCGCCCTGGACGAAGTTGCGCGCGAAGTCCTGTTCGATCCGGCAAGAACAAGAGCGCAGAAGAACGCAATGATCAAAAGCGCCGCGCTGACGGTACGCAAACTGCACGATGCCGGTGTGCAGCATCGCGCCCTGCATCCCAAACACCTGATGATCAACATGGATGATCCTGATGCGCCGAGGAGCGTGGTAATCGATTTCGAGAAAGCGCGCCCCAAGTTTTTTGCCATCAGGCGTGCATTGCGCGACCTCTCGACACTCAATCGCGATTTGCCCTTCGTTGGCAGCAAAACCCGGCTTAGTTTTTTAAAACATTATCTTGGTGTCAGCAGGCTCAGTTTCAGCCAGAAAATTCTCTGCCGGCTGATTTTGCGCCGCAGCCGCAAGCGCATGCGCAAATCCGCGCAGGAAGCGCTGGCTTGAGGCTCGCCTGCAAATATACCGAACCGGCGCATGATTGATTTTTTGCGGCTATCGCGCGAGGCGGGCAACGCAGAGTTTGCACTGTCGCTGCCCGATGCTTCTGTCCTCAGTATCGAGAAAATCGTCCGCCGTGTGCCGGGCAGTCG
>JBEDHT010000197.1:0-9431 GCA_041174025.1 Pseudomonadota bacterium | reverse complement strand
TGGGGATACGCCGGTGCCGACTGGCTCGCCATCATCGTCATCGGCGGCGCCAGCCTCGCCTGCCTGATCTGTGCGCGGCTGTTCGTCAAAAACTATCACTGAGGCGCAAAAGCTGTCATCGCGCTGAAAGCCCGGCCGCGAGCAGCACGGGTGACTGATTTCCAATCCTTGACTGCCAACCGTCACACCGGCGCAGGCCGGTGTCCAGACGATTCAAAATACTGATTTTCGCCGCAATGAAAAATCAGGTGTTTTTCAGGATTTGAACTCAAAGTTTGACTCAAAGCTTGCCCGGACTAGGCCGGCCCTGCCAGTGCCTGCGCCAGATCCTGTTCAAGGTCTGCCGCGTCTTCCAGGCCGATCGAAACGCGGATGAGCTGGTCGGTGATGCCCTTCTCTGCTTTCATCTGTGCCGACAGGCCGCGATGCGATGTGCGGCACGGCTGGCAAACCAGACTCTCAATGCCGCCCAGGCTGACCGCCAGAGAGAACAGCTGCAGGCGGTCGACAAAGGCCGCAGCATCGACACGCGCTTTCAGCGCCACCGACAGCATGCCGCCGAAACCGCTCATCTGTTTTTTTGCGATTTCATGGCCGCCATGCGCCGGCAGGCCGGGATAATACACCCGCTCGACCGCTGCATGCGCCTGCAGGAAAGCAGCGATACGCGCCGCACTGGCGTTCTGCCGGTGTACCCGCAGCTCCAGCGTTGCCAGGCTGCGCGCCAGCAGATGCGCCGTTTCCGGCACCATGCACTGACCGAGGTTTTTGCGCCAGGCGTTGATCGCCGGCAACAAGTCTGCGTTTGCCGCGACCACACCGCCGGTGAGATCGCTGTGGCCACCCAGGTATTTGGTTGCGCTGTGAATGACGATATCCGCGCCCAGCGTCAGCGTCTGCTGGTTCACCGGCGTGGCGAAGGTGCTGTCCACCGCCAGCAGCGCGCCATGCGCATGGGCGATGGCAGCCACGGCCGCGATATCGATAATCTGCAGCAAGGGGTTGGATGGCGTTTCAAAATAGACCAGCCCGTAGCCCTGCTGCAGGTAACGGCGCAAACCATCCGTATCGCCTGCCTCGATGAAAACCACCCGGCGCCTGAGGCTGCCGAGCTGATCCGTCATCAGCTCCCAAGTGCCGCCGTAGAGCTCGCCCATGCAGACGATGCCGCGCTCGCCGTGCGCGATCAATGCGGCGCTGATCGCCGCCATACCGGAGGCAAAGGCCAGTGCGCCGCCCGCCTGTTCCAGGCTGGCGAGCTTCTGTTCGATGTTGACGATGCTGGGATTGGAACCGTAGCGCGTGTAGAAATAACCGCTGTCGCGGCCGTCGATCGCCCGCTCCATGTTCTCCGTAGCGGCATATTTGAAGGTCGTGGTGTCGTACAGCGGTGTGTGCGGCGAGCCGAAGCCATCGTTGGCGAGGCCTGCGTGGATGGCGCGGGTGGAGAATTTGAGTGCGGATTTATGCATGCGGTTACCCTGACTGATCAATGCCTGTGACAGACCAAACAATAACCAGATTGACCGTTATCCGGAAGAAAAAATTCGGCGCTTATTTCTGCGCAAGGCCTGTTAGTCTCTGCGCAAGGCCTGCTAGCGTCTGCAGCAAGGCCAGCAAGTCTCTGCGCACGGCAAGCGAGCTTGCCGGCCGTGCTGCTGCGGTTGACCTGATCAGGCGGCGATGGCGGCCACACGTTGCGGTGCTGGTGCCGCCGACGCTTGTCCGGCTTGTGCCGAGCTGCCGATGAATTCGGTGACTTCAAGTCCGAAACCGGCCATGCTGGGAATCTTGCGCGGTTCGGCCAGCAGGCGCATTTTCACCACTCCCAGATCGCGTAGTATCTGCGCACCAATGCCGTAATCCTTGAGCGTATGTTGATTGCTGACTTTCTGATGGGCTGATTTGATGGCATGGACGAGCTCCTCACTGTTTTCGTCACGCCGCAGCATGACGATGACTCCCGATCCGGCAGCGCTGATCTCGCGCATGGCGTCGGGCAAACTCCAGCTGTGGCTTTGCGAGCTGGCATCAAGCAGATCGAACACCGACAGGGGTTCATGCACGCGCACCATGATTTCCTCGTGGGCCTGCAAATCACCTTTAACCAGCGCCAGATGGGTCTGGTTGTCGGTGGAATCGTTGAAGGCGATCAGCTTGAATTCGCCCCAGGCGGTCTGCACCAGACGCTCGGCAACGCGGCTGACGAGCCGCTCGGTACGGCTGCGGTAGCTGATCAGATCGGCGATGGTGCCGACCTTCAGATCGTGTTCGGCAGCGAACTGCAGCAAATCCGGCAGCCGCGCCATTTCACCGTCATCCTTCAATATCTCGCAGATCACGGCAGCCGGTTCCAGCCCGGCAAGACGGGCGATGTCGCAACCGGCTTCGGTATGGCCGGCGCGCGCCAGCACGCCACCGTTCTGCGCCATCAGCGGGAACACATGGCCGGGGCTGACGATATCGCAAGGTCTGGCGTTGACGCCGACTGCGGTCTGTATGGTATGCGCGCGGTCGGCGGTGGAAATGCCGGTGGTGACGCCGCTCGCCGCCTCGATCGAGGCGGTGAAATTGGTGCTCATCTTGGCGCCGTTGCGCTCCACCATGGGCGCCAGATTGAGCTGCCTGCAACGCTGTTCAGTCAAGGTCAGGCAGATCAGGCCGCGCCCGTGGCGCGCCATGAAATTGATGTGTTCAGCCGTGGCGAATTGCGCTGCGACAATCAGGTCGCCTTCGTTTTCGCGGTCTTCTTCATCGACCAGCACGACCATTTTGCCGTTGCGGATATCCTCAATGATGTCCTCAATCGGGCTCACCGTGACCGGCCTGAGGGCGTTCCAGCCGAGGAACATGGGATTGATGTCGTTCATTTTCCGTGAATCACCGCAAATGCCGAGTGGTTGTGGATGGACTCGAAGTTCTCGCATTCCACCGTGTACTTGAGGATGCGCTCATCGCGGCTCAGCTGGCCGGCAACGTCGCGCACCATGTCCTCGACGAACTTCGGATTGTCGTAAGCCTGCTCGGTGACGAACTTCTCGTCCGGCCTTTTCAGCAGGCCGTAAAGCTGTGCCGACGCCTGGCCTTCGACCAGGTCGATGATATCTTCCACCCACATGGTCTCGGCGATCTGCGCGGTGACGGTCACATGCGAGCGCTGGTTGTGGGCGCCGTATTGCGAAATCTTCTTGGAGCAAGGGCACAGGCTGGTGACCGGCACCAGAATGCGCAAACTGACCACGGTCTCGCCGCTCGGCCTGATTTCGCCATGCAGCGTGTATTCATAATCCATCAGGCTCTTGACGCCCGATACCGGCGCTTCCTTGTTGACGAAATAAGTGAAGCGCATGCTGACGCTGCCGGAGCGGGCTTCAAGTTTTTCCACCATGGTGTCGAGCAGGCAGCGGAAGCCGGCGACGGTAAGCGGCTCTTCCTGGTTGTTGAGCAGTTCGATGAAGCGCGACATGTGCGTGCCCTTGACCATGGGCGAGAGCGCGACCGACATGCTGACGGTGGCAACGCTGTGCTGTACGCCGCCGTCGCGCTGCACGATGGCAATCGGGTGGCGGATATCGCGTATGCCCACCTGATCGATCGCCAGCTCGCGCAGGTCAGGCAGGTTCTGTACGTCTTCCATAAAGGCATCACGAATCAGGTTCATGGTCGGCTTCTGTTCTATTCGGTGTTGAAAAAATGGGGCAGTAACGCCTTACTGCATCCACTGCCCCGTCAAATTCTGAACTTGGTCAGAAGGAGATGAGCGGTCTTCAGCCTTGCTGTTGTGCAGCACGTTCAAATTCCACTCACTTGCATCATGAACCGGCCAGGCCGGTCTCACAATTGTCATTAAGACTTACTACCAAAGAGGTAAAAAAGCCCTCACTGCGGGTGGCTACTGCGGAAAATCTCGGTGCGGTAGCGCGCCCAGTAATAGGCATCCATCACCGACAGCGCGTAAATGAAAATACCGCCCGCCAGCTTGCCCACCATCGAGATATGCGGTTCGGCCAGGTTATAGGTGATGAGACCGAGAATCAGCATGAAGCCGATCATCAGCAGACCACGCAGGGGCGCATTGTTCAGCAACTGGCCGACGCCGGGCAGCAGGATGGCGGTGAGCAGCACCCATTTCGGCGACAACGGCGGTTTCAGCGGCTTTGTGCCGTCCGGCGCGGATTTCGCCGGCTGTTTTTTCATGCTGTCTTTTTTCATAGGCTCCAGTTTTTTTGGCTCCAGTTTTTTCGCTTCAAGTTTGGTTGATTCAAGCGTAGCTGTTTTCAAGTTCGACTCCTTTTCCGGTTTCTGCTGCAAGTTCAACGGTACGGCGCAGGCCGACCGCTTTCTTCAGCAGCGATTCGATCAGATCGCGTTCCAGCGGAATGGCGTCATAGACGGCATTACGCATGATCAGGTACTCGCCGCGGTTCGCCTGCTTGGCCATATAGGTCAGTCGCAGCAACCGTGGCGTCACCAGCAGTTCTTTCATACGGTCATCGGAAAACAGGCGCGGCACGAAAGGATTCAATGCTTCCAGATCGGCCGGCCGTTTCCGGTATTTGAGGATGGCGTGCTGCGGCCATCCGGTGGGTAGATGAAGATTGCCGTCCCACTGCCACGAAGGGCTGTAGAACTCGTTGTTGGCAGGCCGGATGATGAGATCCAGACTGCCTTCACTGGCAACTTTGCCATGCACTGTCACCAGCAGCCACAAGGGCGGCAGCTTGCGCCAGGCCACGGTGTCTTCGACGATACCGAGACTGACGCGATAGCCGTCGTATTCGCCCTGCAGGAGCGGCAGGCCGCCCCTGTCATGGCTGAACACCACGTGTTGCAGCAAGCCTTCGCATTCATCGAACACCGAATCGCGCGAACGCGCCCGGTGCCAGGCATCGCGGCGGTAGCGCCGCACCATCAGCGCTACCATCACCAGCATCAACAATACAATCATCAGGTTCATGCAGGTTCCCCGGCCCTAGTAGCCTCTGGGGCGCGGCCACGGCATGGTGAACTGGTCAGCGCGTTTGACGTATTGATAGCGTCTGAACACGAACCAGAGCGATGCCACGATGTAGAACGCCATGATCGACAGCAGCGAAGCGCCGTAGCCGAGGAAGGTGGCGAAATAGGTGGCACAGCACAGCACGAACAGCGTGATCGCAGGCAAGGGGTGGAACGGATGGATATAACCGCGATGGATCGTATCCAGTGGCCACATCTTGCGGAACTTCACCATGTTGAAGGACATGAAGGTGTAACCCAGCAGACCCGACAGAATGGAGAAGGTAATCACCTGGTCGAGCAGGCCGGTGAAAGCGAAGGAAATCGCAATCGGCACCAGGAACATGATGGAACGGTACGGCGTGCGGTAGCGCGGATGGATGGCGCCAAAGAACACCGGCATGTAGCGGTCACGGCCGAGCGAGAACCAGGCGCGCGATGCATCGTTGATACAACCGTTGGCCGAAGCGGTCGCAGCGAACGCAGTCGCCATGAACAGCATCAGTTGCAGGTTGGTGTTGCCCAGCAGGCTGGCAGCATCGTACATCGGTGTCACGGCCTGGCCGAGATATTGCCATGGCATCAGACCGGTGGCCACGAACCAGGTGATGGTCGCAGCTACCAGCAGCGTCATGATGCCGCCCATGGTGCCGAGCGGAATCGAACGGCCGGCGGAGCGCACTTCTTCAGCAGCCTGACAGGTGCCTTCGATACCGAGGTAATACCACATGCCGAACTGCAGCGCAGCGACCACGCCGATCCAGCCGTAAGGCAGATCAGTCAGCAAGCCCTGGTGTTGCAGAATCTCGCCCTGACTGAGCGGGTTGACTGCGATGAACAGCACGACCAGCGACATGAACGCGAGGAAAGTGATGACCAGATTGATGGTCAGCGTCATGAACACGCCACGGTAGTTGAGCCATGCCAGAAACGCCACGGTCAGCACCACGAACGGTCGCGTATCGAGATCGGCATAGCCCATCACCGCCGCCCCCGATTTCATCAGGTCGCCCACCACCAGCGCATCGGCCGCGCACAGCATGGTGTAGGCCATGACCAGATAGAGGCCGACGTTGAAGGCCATCAAAGGCCCGATGATGTGCTTGGCCTGGGTATATTGCCCCCCCGCCGCCGCCACCGTCGAAGTCACTTCGGAGTCGATCATCGCCACACAGGTATACAACAGGCCGATCACCCAGCAGGCAATCAGCGAGGCATAAGCGCCGCCCTTGCCCACGGTGAAGTTCCAGCCCATGAATTCGCCCACCAGAACGATACCGACACCCAACGCCCAGATATGGAACGGGTTCAGTACCTTGAGCATGGAAATGCGCTGGCCGCTGCCAACGCCGATCTTTTCAGTCGCCATTATTTGTTCTCCCCGTCCAGCTCGACGCCGTGCATCACTTCGTCCTCGCCTTCACGCGAACTCATCAGAAACTCCTCGTCGTACTGCGACGAGACCATAAATGCATCTACTACCATCCACACCAGCATGATGGCCGACAGGCTCCATGCGACGTAGGTCAACACATCCCAAAAATTCATTGTTCTTCTCCTCCTGAAACCCCTGCGATTAATCGAATTTTTCTGCAATCACTTCACGGTACTGACGCTTGGAAACAGTCAGCATGAAGATGAAATAACCGGCGATCACGGCGATCGTGATGACCAGCATCAGGGGGTCTATGGTGTAATCGAAACGGTCGTTGATCAGCACGGCTGCTTCTTGAGGCCCGTAACCGAGCTTGATCCACTGCGCCTGTTGCACCGCGTTCTGGCCGAGCGATTCCCAGGTTGCATTGGCAGCAGCCTCGACTGCGGCAGCCGCGGATTCGGCTTTTTCCTCCGCTTTCATCAACAACGGAATCATCAAGGCGGCATAAACCAGCACCAGAATGAAGAGGCTGTCGAAAATCTGACCGAAAATCCCCTGTTTCGGGGGCGTGTAGTGTTTTTTCATATTGATCTCCCTATACCCTGGCCTTGATTTTGGCCGCACGGTTAGCGTCCAGGTGCTTGATGTCCATGCCGTAGATGTAGTCCTTGTCCTCGCGGAAATGACGGGTCATGGCGAACACGGAAGCCGTGTTGAACAACAGCAGAAGTGCGCTGGCGATATAAAGCGTGAGACGGATATCGGGGTCCTGCACGATACCGAGGATGGCGTACAACACGAACAGTACGATGGTCCATAGCAGTGCCACGTCAAACCATGCCATGAAGCAATCGCGCAGATACATGTTGTGTATTCTGATCACAAGTTCTTTTGTCATTACATTCTCCTTCTTACTTTTTTATTTGGGGATATTGCTGTGCCGACCGTAGTCAGGTGAAGGGAGATTGCAGCTGGTAATCGAGCGGGTGAACCGCAGCGTGACGCAGCCTGGCGGCAGCCCGGTTCAGACAGAATGAAACGCGAAAAAAAAGAAAAGGAGTAACGCCCTTTGGCATGAACTCATCTGACAAACCGATGCGAGTGGAGGCTCCATCTTGATTGTTGCAAAACCTGTTCATAGCGTTACTCCCTTTTAAGAACCCGGGGATGAGAGCCGGGAGGGTAAAGCGCAAAAACTTCGCCCGGGTCCGGCTGCCGGACTCGGGCGAAGGGTTGGTTGGATCAGTACTTGGTCACTCCCGGAATCCAGGTGGTACCTGCCAGCGGCACTTTGGCCATGGCGGAAGCTTCAACGGTCAACGCCACCAGATCTTCCGGCTCCAGGTTGTGCAGGTGCGATTTACCGCAAGCACGCGCGATGACTTGCGCTTCCATGGTCATGACTGCCAGATAATTGGCGAGGCGGCGGCCGGCCTTGACCGGATCGACACGCTTCATCAGCTCCGGATCCTGCGTGGTAATACCGGCAGGGTCGCGGCCTTCGTGCCAATCGTCGTAGGCGCCGGCAGTAGTGCCGAGCTTCTTGTACTCTTCTTCCAGGTGCGGGTCGTTGTCGCCCAGCGCTACCAGTGCAGCAGTACCGATGGCAACGGCATCAGCGCCGAGCGCCAGGGCTTTCGCCACGTCTGCGCCGTTACGGATACCGCCGGAAACGATGAGCTGAACCTTGCGGTGCATGCCCATGTCCTGCAACGCCTGCACGGCCGGACGGATCGCCGCCAGAATCGGGATACCGACGTGTTCGATGAAGACTTCCTGCGTTGCCGCAGTACCGCCCTGCATACCGTCGAGCACGACGACATCGGCACCGGCCTTGACTGCCAGCGCTACGTCGAAGTAAGGACGGGTCGCGCCAACCTTGACGTAGATCGGTTTTTCCCAGTCGGTGATTTCACGCAGCTCGGCGATCTTGATCTCCAGATCGTCCGGGCCGGTCCAGTCAGGGTGACGGCAGGAAGAACGCTGGTCGATGCCTTCCGGCAGGCAACGCATCTTGGCGACGCGCTTGGTGATCTTCTGGCCCAACAGCATGCCGCCGCCGCCCGGCTTTGCGCCTTGACCGACGACGACTTCAATCGCGTCAGCCTTGCGCAGGTCGTCCGGGTTCATGCCGTAACGCGATGGCAGATACTGGTAAACCAGCGTGGTCGAGTGACCGCGCTCTTCCGGTGTCATGCCGCCGTCACCGGTAGTGGTGCTGGTGCCGGCTGCGGATGCGCCGCGGCCGAGCGATTCCTTGGCCGGGCCGGACAGCGAACCGAAGCTCATGCCGGCGATGGTGACCGGGGTCTTCAGGTGAATCGGCTTCTTGGCGAAACGGGTGCCGAGAACGACATCGGTACCACATTTTTCACGATAGCCTTCCAGCGGGTAACGGCTGACCGATGCGCCGAGGAAGAGCAGATCGTCGAAGTGGGGCAGCTTGCGCTTGCTGCCTGCGCCACGGATGTCGTAAATACCGGTCGCTGCTGCGCGGCGGATTTCGGACAAGGTGGATGTATCGAAAGTAGCGGAGAACCGTGGCTCCGTCTGCGGAATTTTATTGGACTGGTCGCTCATTTTAGTAGGCTCCTGCATTGTCGACGTGGAAGTGATAGAGGGTACGGGCAGAGCCATAGAGCTTGAAGCTGTCTGGATCGACATCGCCGTGACCGGACCTGGCCAGCAGATCGACCAGAATCTTGCGTTCCTCCGGCCCCATGACCTTTTCTTCGCAATCCGCGCCCAGGCTCTTGACCTTGCCGCGGACGAACAGGCGGGCTTCGTAGATGGAGTCGCCCAGACCTTCACCGGCATCGCCCAGGATCACCAGGTTGCCGGCTTGCGCCATGAAGGCAGAGAAACTGCCTACCGAACCGCCGACCACGATGTCGGCACCCTTGAGCGCAATCGCGCAACGCAGACCGGCGTCACCGTCGATCACCAGCAGACCGCCGTTGGCAGTCGCACCGGCAGCATTGGAGGCAAAGCCCTTGACGTGCACGTGGCCGGACATCATGTTTTCAGCGACACCGCTGCCGACACTTCCTTCCAC
>JBEDHT010000196.1:0-3267 GCA_041174025.1 Pseudomonadota bacterium | reverse complement strand
ATCATCAAAACAAAGGCTGCCGGTTGGCAGCCTTTGTTTTTTGTCTGTTTTTCAAGCTGTCAGCCGGCACGCTGATCTGCCAGCAACAGCTTCATCTTCTGCATGGCTTTCTGCTCGATCTGCCGGATTCTTTCGGCTGAAACGCCGAATTCATCCGCCAGGTCGTGCAGCGTTGCCGAGCCTTCTTCCTGCAGCCAGCGGGCTTGTACGATGCGGCGGCTACGCTCGTCCAGGCTTTCGATGGCCTGCGCGAGTCCGCTCATTTCCAGTTGTTCGGATTGACGCTCGGCCAGAAATTCTGAAGGTTCGCCGGCCGGGTCTTCAAGGTAGGCAATCGGGCTGAACGCTTCTTCATCGTCATCACTGCCATGAGCTTCCAGAGAGAGTTCATGGCCGCCCATGCGGGCTTCCATTTCCAGCACTTCCTCGGGTTTGACGTTGAGTTCACGCGCAATATGCTGCGCCTGTTCGGTATCGAGCGAGCCTGAACCCTGTTTCATGCTGCGCAGGTTGAAGAACAGCTTGCGTTGCGCCTTGGTGGTGGCGATCTTGACCAGGCGCCAGTTACGCACGATGTACTCGTGAATCTCGGCCTTGATCCAGTGCATGGCAAACGAAACCAGGCGCACGCCACGCTCGGGGTCGAATTTACGTACAGCCTTCATCAGGCCGATATTGCCTTCCTGAATCAGGTCTGCCTGTGGCAGCCCGTAGCCGGAGTAGCCACGCGCAATGCTGACTACCAGACGCAGGTGGGAAAGGATCAGTTGCTTGGCGGCTTCAAGATCGTTTTCCTTCTGCAGGCGCGTAGCCAGTGCAAACTCATCCTCCGCGCTCAGCATCGGGAAAGACTTCACCATACGGATGTAAGGTTCCAGTCCGTCGGCGGCACTGATGGTAGGCAAGTTCATTACATTGGTCATGGTCGGATAGCTCTCCTTTGAATCAATTTTAGCACTCACAATAAGAGAGTGCTAGTGGGCAAAAAGTTTCGCGCAACTGAAATCAAAGCTTGCTGCACGCCCTTGGCACACGTTGCCGCTTACTTCTTAGGTAGTACAACTTTGAGAGAATTTTGATTGCGTCGCTGTTTGGATAAAGTGGACCGCAAGATAGTTAGGGGGTGTGAGCATGAACAGAAATTCGGTACTTAATGACAGACATCGCGCGCTGGGTTCGAAGCTGGATGGCGACACATGGAACGGTATGCCGATTCCATGGAGCTATCATACCGACCCGCATGATGAAGTGGTTGCGGTCAGAACCCGCGCCGGTCTTTATGATGTTACGGCGCTGAATGTCGTCAATGTCAGCGGGCCGGACGCGGAAAGCGTGCTGGACCAGCTGGTGGCCAAGGATATTACCAGACTCGCGCCGGGTACATCAGTGCTGGCGGCCGAAGTGGATGAGTCGGGTGCGATCTGTGACGACATCATGGTGATTCGTGACAGTGCGGAAGTGTTCCGCGTATCGCACGGTAGCGGCAAGACGCCGGAAAACCTGAAGAAGCTGTCGGCAGGCCGCAATGTCAAGATCGAGGCTGACCTTGACGTGCATATCCTTTCTCTGCAGGGTCCGAAATCCCTGGCCATTCTTGCGCCGCATGTCGGTTTCGATCTGGCTGCGCTGCCTTATTTCAAACACGAAAACACCACCTTGTTCGGCAAGGATGTGGTGATTGCGCGTGGCGGCTATTCCGGTGAGCGCGGTTATGAAGTGTATTGCAAGGCGAAGGATGCAGTTGCCTTGTGGGACGGCATTCTCGAAGCAGGCAAGCCGTTCGGCGCTATTGCCGCATCGTGGAACTCGCTCGACCTGACCCGCGTGGAAGCCGCGCTGCTGTTCTTCCCTTACGAGATGCCGGAAGGCGACACCACGCCGTGGGAAGTCAACATGGGTTGGGGTGTGGATCTGGACAAGGCGGGTGACTATATCGGCAAGCAGGCCGTGCTGGCCTCGCGCGGCAAGGAACGCTTCAAGCAGGTCGGCCTCGTTTGCCGCAGCACGACTGCAGTCGAAGCAGGCGCCAGGGTGCTGGTGGACGGCAAGGATGCAGGCGTTGTCACCAGTGCCAGTTACAGCCGCTACCTGATGCTTTCGCTGGCCATGGTGCACCTGAAGCCTGAATACACCGCGCTCGGCACAGCCGTCGAAGTGGTCGGCAGCAACTCACGCTGCAAGGCACATGTGACGCAAACGCCGTTTTACGATCCGATGCGTCTGCGCACGCATCCACAGGATTAAACGGTCAGTCGGCAACTATCGGAATTCAGGATATGGAACGCGGATATTGGATTAGAAGCAAGCCGGTGTATTCGGCGCTGGTATGGCAACAGAAAGCAAATGCACACTTGGTGATTGTCGAAGGCAGTGCCGGCGCGATGGCAGCGATGAAGCTGTTTCAGCAGATGCAGCCGATGCAGCCGATCACGGTGATTTACGTTAAAGATAAAGTCTCGGACGCCGATTACAGCGTGGCGCTGAGCAAGGTGGCACCGGATGACCTGCTGGTGCTGGAAACGCATGACGAAGCCGTCAACGCGCTGCGTCATTTTCTGCCGAGAGCCTATATGGGCCTGCGCATCTATGTTGCCGGCCCGGAAAAATTCATGTGGGCGATATCGGATGTCGCTGCCGAGTATGGCGTCGACAATGCGGACATCAACAAGGAATTGACGGGAACGCTGGCACGTTCGGTTTACTGTGTGCATTGCAAGGCCATTACCCACGAGGCGCATACCAACATCAAGCAGTGCTCGGGTTGCGGCAGGATGCTGTTCGTACGCGACCATTTCTCCCGCCGTCTGGGCGCTTACATGGGCCTGATGGTGGATGCCGAGTCTCCCGGTGAGTTACCCGAAATCGAGGAGATTTATCCATGAGTACCATCAATGCAGTCGTCGCCAACATCGAACAGATTACGCCGATGGTGAAGCATTTCACCTTGCGGCGCGAAGACGGCGCGCGTTTGCCGGCCTTCTCCGGCGGCAGCCATATTGTCGTGGCAATGAACATCAACGGGCGCATTCATCGCAATCCATATTCGCTGATGGGCAATCCGGAAGATACCGACAGTTATCACATTTCGGTCAGGCGTCAGGAGAAATCACGCGGCGGCTCGGTGTACATGCATGACCAGGTCGAAATCGGTTCCAGACTGCAGATTACCTACCCGGTGAACCTGTTTGCGCTGGAGAAAAGAGCGAAGAAGCATCTGCTGGTGGCAGGTGGTATCGGCATAACACCGTTCATGTCGCAGATTCATGA
>JBEDHT010000195.1:0-2704 GCA_041174025.1 Pseudomonadota bacterium | reverse complement strand
ATCTAATTGACACGCGGGCCCCAGGCTGGTTCACGCACATCGCCGCCGGTATCGCTCAACCTCTGTCGCACCCGGCCATCAGAAGACACTGCAGCCAGAGTACCCTTGCCGCCCATCGAGGTCGCATAGAGAATCATGCGGCCATTCGGCGCAAAGCTCGGTGATTCGTCATTGCGCGTCTCACTCAACACCTGCACCTGCCCCGTCATCAGATCCTGTATCGCAACCCGGAAAATGTCGCCATCGCGCTTGATGAAGGACAGCGTTTTACCGTCTGGCGAAATACGCGGACTGACGTTATAGCTGCCATCGAAGGTCATGCGCTGCACGCTGGCGCCTGTCGATGTCATGCGATAAATCTGCGGCGAGCCGCCCCGGTCGGAAGTGAAATAAATGAACTGTCCGTCAGGAGACCACACCGGCTCGGTATCGATCGCACTGGTTCTGGTCAGTTGCTGCAGGCCGGTGCCGTCTGCATTGATGGCATACACCTGCGAATTCGCACCATGCGTGAGCACGATAGCGAGACGCTTGCCATCCGGCGACCAGGACGGCGCACTGTTGTTGCCCTTGAAATTGGCCAGAACATAACGCTGCCCGGAAACCAGAGACTGCACATAAACCACCGGCTTCTTTTTCTCAAATGAGACATAAGCGAGTTTTGTGCCATCCGGCGACCAGCTTGGTGAAATGATAGGTTCAGCCGAGGAGACCACGGTCTGCGCATTGAAACCGTCGGCATCGGCAACCTGGAGCGAATAGCGTTTGCCCGCCTTGGATACATAAGTAATCCGGGTGGCAAACACGCCTGGCTCGCCGGTCAACTTCTCATAGATCACATCGGCGATTTTGTGTGCTGTCATGCGCAACTGATTGGGTGCGATGTTGTACTCCAGACCGGCGAGCTGGGTCTGCTTCAGCACATCGAGCAGGCGGAACGTCACCTTGAGGCGATTGCCGGGCAGGTTTTCGATGGTACCGATGGTCAGCGCTTGCGCCTGTAGCGCAGCCCAATCCGCATAACGGACTTGCGAGATATCGGTCGGCTGATTGATCACACCGCGCGTCTCCAGCACGCGAAACAGGCCGCTACGCTGCAAGTCAGCGCCAATAACGCTGGCCATCGCATCCTGTGGCGCGGTTTTCAAATCCGCCGGCTGCGCAAACGGCACAATCGCGATCGGAATTTGTTGCGCAGCACCGCCGACGATCTCGATGGTAAGAGCGGCATGGCTGGAAAACGGCAGTAGTAACACAACAAAGCCTGCAAGCAGGCGCAAATATTTTTTTAGAGAATTCATAGAAAAATTAGTAATGAAAAATGATGCAAAGTTCCCCTGTGCGAACTGACATGCACAAGACCCATTAGCTGCAGACAGTATTACCGGTTTGGATGAAACTTGAGTTTCAACTCTCTGAATTGCGCAAACAAATCAGGCTGTGGCGGCACCGGAAGCGGCTGAGCCAGCAAAATCGCGCGCTCCACCGATTCATCGCATGCACTCATGCCACTACCCTTCAACAGCCGTGGCGTACCGATCACTTCGCCCGTCGGCGCAAGCGATATCGCAAACTGCAGTTCCGGGTCACCGGTGCCACATAATTGTGAGTTCACATTACGGCGTATCTTGTTGTTGATCATGTTGATATATTTGTCGACTTCTCCCTGATTGACCGCAGGTGCCGTCTGCGGGCCCGGCGGATTTGCCGCAGCAGGCTTTGCTGCATCTTCTTCCAGCATGGCCCGCTTGAGGTCTTCCAGCGCTTTTTTCTGCCGTTCTTCTTCCAGACGTTTTTTCTTGTCTTCCTGCTCTTTTATTTTGGGGTCCGGCTTCTTGGGCTCGACCTTGGGTTTGGGCGCTTCCTTCTTCACCTGAATCTCGGCCTTGGGTTCCGGCTGCGGTTCCGGTTTGGGCTCCGGTTCTGGCTGCGGCTTAGGTTCTACTTTCGGCGGCTCTATCACCGGCTCCGGCTTTGGCATTACCGGCTTCACCGGCAACTCGTCCCATAACTCCACCGTCGCAATACTGGCCGGTTGCACCACCTTCCAGTTGAAGGAAACCACCAGCACCGCCAGCAGAACGATATGCACCAGCAGCGACAACGCCCCCGCTTTCAGCGCGACCGGATTCTCATGCGAACGTATCATAAGCTCAGTTGGGAATGGGGCTGAGCAGCAGGCCGACTTTTTCGACCTGTCCCTGCTTCATCAAATCCATAATCGCGATGACTTCGCCATAATTGACGCTTTTATCCGCCGCAATCACGACGGAACGCTGCGGGTCTTTTTCCAGCTGGGTTCGCACGGCGAACAGCAACTCGTCGCGCTGCATCAACTTGCCGTCCAGTTCGATGCGCTTGTCCGCCTTCACACTCAGCACCAATGGCGGGCTGACCGGTTGTTTCAACGCCTGGCCGACACTCGGCAACTCGACCACACCGGGATTGGTCATCGGCGCCGTGACCATGAAGATTACCAGTAGCACCAGCATGACGTCGATGTATGGCACGACGTTGATCTGGTTCATCATGCGGCGCGATTTGCGGCGGCTCATGGCCTAGGCCTTCCGCTGCAGAATATTGGTGAATTCTTCCATGAAGCTTTCATAGCGCACGGACAGCCGGTCAACGGAAGAAGCAAAACGGTTGTAGGCAATCACCGCCGGGATGGCGGCAAACAGACCGATCGCGGTCGCGATCAATG
>JBEDHT010000194.1:0-5173 GCA_041174025.1 Pseudomonadota bacterium | reverse complement strand
GTCGTTGCTGCACAAATGGGCTTCGACAAGAAATATGGAATCAAAATCACACCTTCAAAGGAAGCCTCCTGGGCAGGGGTTCGCGACAAACTGGTCAATGGCGAGCTGCACGGCGCACATGTGCTGTACGGCCTCATGTACGGCGTGCAGCTCGGCATCGGCGGCCAGCAGAAAGACATGGCGGTGCTCATGACCCTCAATCACAACGGTCAGGGCATTACGCTCGCCAATCAGCTCAAGGAAAAAGGCGTCACCAGCGGCGCTACGCTGAAACGCCTGCTGGACAATGAAAACCGCGATTTCACCTTCGCCCAGACTTTCCCCACCGGCACCCACGCCATGTGGCTTTACTACTGGCTCGCGACTTACGGCATCCATCCGTTCAAGGACGTCAAGACCATCGTCGTGCCGCCGCCGCAGATGGTGGCCAACATGCGCATCGGCAACATGGACGGCTACTGCGTGGGTGAACCGTGGAACGCCCGGGCGATTCACGACAAGGTCGGTTTCTCGGTAGCCACCAGCCAGGATATCTGGACTGACCACCCGGAAAAGGTGCTGGGTTGCACCGCCGATTTCGTTGCCAAAAATCCGAATACCGCGCGCGCCATGATCATGGCCGTGCTGGAAGCCTGCCGCTATATCGACGCTGCCGAAAACCGCTCGAAAGTGGCCAGGCTGATTGCCGGCAAGGCTTATGTCAACGCGCCCGAGGACGTCATCGAGGGGCGCTTCACCGGCCAGTACGACAACGGTATCGGCAAGAAATGGCAGGACCCCAACTACATGAAGTTCTTCAACGACGGCAGCGTGCCTTTCCCGTACCTCTCGGACGGCATGTGGTTCCTCACGCAGCACAAACGCTGGGGGCTGCTCAAGCAGGACCCGGATTATCTCGGCATCGCGCAGAAGGTCAACCAGATCCAGTTATACAGCGAAGCCGCCAGCCAGCTCGGCGTCAGCGTGCCGAAGGAACCCATGCGCCGCAGCAAGCTGATCGACGGCGTCGTCTGGGACGGCAAGGACCCCAAGGCTTACGCCGCCGGGTTCAAGATCAAGGTCTAGGAGAGCCGGCATGCGTGCAGTCAGTATCAATCAAAAACCTATGGAAACCGGCATGAGCAATCAAGCAAGCAATGAAAACCGCCACGGCGGCAAATCTGCATCCGTGCATCCGCTGGCGGCAGCGGCAAGCGCCGCACCCACTGAAAGCCCGGCTTCAGCCGAAAAAAACCGGCTGCTGCCATACCGGCAGATGACCGCGACTTTCTTCCAGTGGCTGTTGCCGCCAATGTTCGGCATTCTGCTGTTCATTGCGGTCTGGGCGCTGATCTCCTACCAGTCGGAAGGCCTGCCCGGCCCGATTCCGACTTGGCACGCGGCGGTCGCGCTGTTCAGCGATCCGTTCTACAACAACGGGCCGAACGACATGGGTATCGGCTGGAACATCCTCAGTTCGCTCGAACGTGTCGGACTCGGCTTCAGCATGGCTGCCCTCATCGGCATCCCGCTCGGCTTCATCATCGGCCGCTTCGCCTTTGCTTCCCGCATGGCCGCCCCGGTCATCGGCATGCTGCGCCCGGTGTCGCCGCTGGCCTGGCTGCCGATCGGTCTGCTGGTGTTCAAGGCGGCAGATCCGGCAGCAATCTGGGTAATTTTCATTTCGGCGATCTGGCCGATGATCATCAACACCGCGGTCGGCGTCAGCAAGGTGCCGCAGGATTACATGAACGTCGCCCGCGTGCTCAAGCTGTCGGAATGGAAGATCGCCACCCGCATCCTCTTTCCCTTCGTGCTGCCGTACATGATGACCGGTGTGCGCCTCTCGATCGGCGTCGCCTGGCTGGTGATCGTCGCCGCCGAAATGCTCACAGGCGGTGTCGGCATCGGCTTCTGGGTATGGGATGAGTGGAACAACCTGAATGTGGAACACATCATCATCGCGATTTTTGTCGTCGGCATCGTCGGCCTGCTGCTGGAACAGACCCTGACCATGATCGCCAGAAAGTTCAGCTACGAATGATGCACCCCGGAATGATGCACTCCGCCATCAAGCCCGGCGCTGATGGCGGAACGGGCAAACCGGCCGGAATACAGACAACCAAGGAAAGAATCCTCATGGAAAAAACGACACACGACCGCTACGTGCAACTGGAAAACGTCAACATGTCCTTCGTCACCAGAAAGGGCACGTTCGAGGCCCTGCGCGGCATCAATCTCAATATCCGCGAAGGCGAGTTCATTTCGGTCATCGGCCACTCCGGCTGCGGAAAATCCACCGTGCTGAATCTGATTGCCGGCCTGCTGGAGCCAAGCAGCGGCCTGCTGTTCTGCGCCGGACGCGAAATCGCCGGCCCCGGGCCGGAACGCGCCGTGGTATTTCAGAACCACTCCCTGCTGCCCTGGCTGACCTGCACCGAGAACGTCCATCTGGCGGTCGAGCGCGTGGTTGGCAAGAGTGAAAACAAGGCGCAGCTGCAAGCCAGAACGCGGGCAGCGCTTGATCTGGTCGGTTTGAGCCACGCGGCGGAAAAACGCCCGAACGAGATTTCCGGCGGCATGAAACAACGTGTCGGGATTGCTCGCGCGCTGGCGATGGAGCCCAAGGTGCTGCTGCTGGACGAGCCGTTCGGCGCACTCGATGCGCTCACCCGCGCCCATCTGCAGGACGAGCTGATGCGCATCATGGCGAAATCCGGCTGTACCGCAGTGATGGTGACGCACGATGTGGATGAGGCTGTGCTGCTGTCCGATCGCATTGTGATGATGACCAACGGCCCGGCGGCCAGCATCGGCGAGATTCTGCCGGTCGATCTGCCGCGCCCGCGCAAACGCCTGGAACTGGCGGAAGACACCGGCTACAACCACCTGCGCAGCGAGGTATTGAAATTCCTCTATGAGCGCCATGCCAGAAAGGCGGCCTGAACCGGGGCATGTTCACACCAGGCAGTTGCAATAAAAAGGCCCGTCGCGAAGGACGGGCCCCGCACCACGGATGCGTCAACATCCGCAGCACTTTGTCACCCTTCTCGTCAAAAAAGGAGCAACACATGCAAACTAATATGAGATTCAAGATGCGTCAAGCCGCTTTCAGTCTGTTGCTGGGTTCTACCGCTTTTGCACAGCAAGCCGTCGCCGAAGAAGCGTCCGCGTTGCCGGAGTACACAATCTGGGACGCAATCAAGGGCGGCAAGAGCCTGAGCAGTCTGCGTCTGCGTTACGAGCACGTCGATCAGGACGGCAAGGCCGAAACCGCCGATGCGCTGACCCTGCGCAGCCTGATCGGCTGGCAGACGGCACCCTTTCACAACGTCAGTGTCGGCGTGCAGATCATCGATGTCGCCAAGCTCGACAACCGCTACGACGATCGCCGCCTGGGTGATCCGCAGCCCGGCATGGGCGCTTATCCTGTCGTTGTCGACCCCAGCACCACCGACATCAACCAGCTCTACGTGGACTGGACCGGCATCAAGAACACGCGGTTCCGGCTCGGCCGCCAGCAGGTCAATCTGGACAACGTGCGCTTCATCGGCGATATCGGCTTCCGTCAGGTCATGCAAGTGTTCGACGGCGTATCGGTGCTCAACAAAAGCCTGCCGGATACCGAAATCTACCTTGCCCACTTCGAGCGCGTGAAGCAAATCAGCACACGGCTGCAGCAGGGCGAGCTGGAAATCGTCAACGTCAAATACCGCATCTCGCCTGCCGAGTCGCTCACCGGCTATGGCTATTTCTCCAATTACGAAACGCCGGGCATCGGCAAGACCAGCGCGCTGGGCGCCGGTACCGACCAGTCGAACAAGACGCTGGGCTTGCGCCTCGACGGCACGCGCAAACTCAATGATGACTGGCGCTGGCTTTATACCGCCGAATATGCAAAACAGACGGATTACTCGGGTGGCGATGCGCGCATCGATGCGCACTATGCCCGCATCGGGCTGGGGGCAGGTTACAAGGCCTGGTTTGCCCGCATCGACCATGAAACGCTGTCCAGCAACAACGGCACTTATGGCTTTCAGACCCCGTTCGGCACCAATCACCTGTTCCAGGGCTGGGCTGACCAGTTCCTCGTCACGCCGGCGCAGGGCATCAAGGACACCTTCATCACGCTGGGCGGCAAACCGTTCGACAAGCTGGCCTTGCACGCCGAATACCACATCATCAATGCGGATGAAAATTTTGCCAGATTTGGCGGTGGCAGCGGTGACAAGTTCGGTAAGGAGCTCGATCTGGCCGCTACCTGGACGGTCAACAGCCAATTTCTGCTCAAGGCCGAGTACGCCAATTTCAAGGAAGACGAACGCGTGGCGCTGGCCAGCGCACGCAAAACCGATATCGAGAAATTCTGGCTGACGGCAATGTATTCATTCTAGGGAACGGAAACACACCATGACTGCAGGCAAGGTATATCTGATCGGCGCGGGACCCGGCGACCCGGAACTGATTACGCTGAAAGCGATACGCGCGCTGAAAAGCGCCGATGTCGTGCTGCTCGATGAACTCGTCAACCGCGAGTTGCTGCAGCATGCGCCGCAGGCCCGCGTGGTGGAGGTCGGCAAGCGCGGCGGTTGCCGCTCGACACCGCAATCCTTCATCAACAAGCTCATGGTGTCGCTGGCGCAACAAGGCCAGACCATTGCCCGGCTCAAGGGCGGCGACCCCTTCCTGTTCGGCCGTGGCGGCGAGGAAATGCTGACCTTGCGTGCAGCCGGTATCGCTACCGAAGTCATCTCGGGCATCACCAGCGGAATCGCCGCGCCCGCCAGCGTCGGCATCCCGGTGACGCACCGCGACTGCACGCATGGCGTCACCCTGGTCACCGGCCATACGCAGGATGGCGATTCGCTCAACTGGAAGGCGCTGGTCGAGAGCGGCACCACACTGGTGATTTACATGGGCATGCAGCGGCTGCCTGTCATCGTGCAGGCACTGCTGGCCGCCGGTCTGGCGGAAACCACCTTTGCCGCCGCCATCCAGCAAGGCACGCAGGCCGGGCAACGGCAGGTCATCAGCCCCATCGGCATGCTGCCGATGGCAGTCAGGCAGGAAGGGCTGGCCAGCCCCGCCATCATCGTTGTCGGTGATGTGGTGAAACTGGCAAACAGTCAGGCATTGATCGACACGCTGGGCATCGCTGCCTGAAGCAATGAACGTTTGCAGCAAGAGAAGGAAC
>JBEDHT010000193.1:0-3166 GCA_041174025.1 Pseudomonadota bacterium | reverse complement strand
ACAAGCATTTGCATTATTTCTGGACAGTCGCGCGAAGCGGGAGTGTGGCGCGTGCCAGCGAGCGCCTGCATCTGACACCGCAGACCCTCAGTGCGCAGATCAAGTTGCTGGAGAGAAGCCTGGGTGCTGCGCTGTTCCGTCCCGCCGGGCGTGGTATCGAACTGACCGAGTCCGGCCGGCTGGCGCTGGGCTATGCAGATGAGATATTCGCTCTGGGCAATGCGCTGGAGGTGGCGTTATCCAAGCGTGGCGGCTCGCCGGCACAGCCGTTTCGCGTCGGCATCACGGATGTCGTACCGAAGACGCTGGCCTACCGCTTTCTGGCGCCTGTCCGCCAGCTGGCCGAGCCGGTGCGCCTGATCTGCCGTGAAGGCAAGCTGGATCGTCTGCTTGCAGAACTGGGTCTGCACAAGCTGGATCTGGTGCTCGCCGACCGGCCTATTCCTGCACGCATGCATTTTCGCGGCCAGAGCCGCAGGCTGGGCGAAAGCCCGCTGGCCTTTTTCGCGACACCGGCCATGGCCGCACGTTGTGGCAGTTTTCCGGCGTGTCTGGATGATGCGCCCCTCTATCTGCCCGGAGATGATGCGACCGTGCGTGGCCGCATCGAGCGGTGGCTGGAGGAGCAGCGATTGGCGCCGCGCGTACTGGGCGAGTTTGATGATGGCGCACTGCTGAAGGCTTTCGGCCAGGAAGGCGATGGCATTTTCCCGGCAGCCGCCATCCTGGCGGATGAACTGGTCGGCAGGCTAGGGCTGGTAATGATAGGCCGGGTGGACGAACTGCAAGAGGAGTTCTATGCCATTACCCGCGAGGCGGGAGAGCAGCAGCCGGCAGCGATTACGATCATCGAAGAGGCGATTTCGGTGCTGGCAGGTTGACCCTGTCGGATGATTGGTAGCTGCCAGTGGCTGCGCCCTCCGATGCGCCCCCGATGCGCCCGAAACGATGCTCAGCAGATAATGCCGCCGCCCAGGCAGACGTTGCTTTCGTAAACCACCACCGACTGCCCCGGTGTCACTGCCCATTGCGCTTGGCCGAAACGCACTTCCATCTCGTCTCCCTCAAGCCGGTCGATTTCGCACGGGGCATCGGGCTGGCGGTAACGCGTCTTGGCCGCATAGACCCAGTGGGTTTCAGGCTTCTGCCCGGAGATCCAGTGCAGCTGGCGGGCAATTAGTCCGTCACTGAGTAGCAGCGGATGTTCGTGGCCCTGCACGACAATCAGTACATTACGTTTCGTATCCTTGCCGGCAACGAACCAAGGTTCACCCGTGCTGATTTTTGAGCCGCCGATGCCCAGGCCCTGGCGTTGTCCCAGTGTGTAATACATCAGTCCTTCATGCCGGCCGACTACCTGACCTTCCGGTGTCTGCATTTCGCCCGGTTCGCGCGGCAGGTAGCGATTGAGAAACTCCCTGAACGGCCGTTCGCCGATGAAGCAGATGCCAGTCGAGTCTTTTTTCTCGCTGGTCGGCAGACCGGCTTCGCGTGCGATTTCGCGTACCTCGCGTTTGAGCAGACGGCCGAGCGGGAACAGGGTTTTTGAAAGCTGTGCCTGATTCAGGCGGTAAAGGAAGTAGCTCTGATCCTTGCTGCCGTCGTCTGCTTTCATCAGTTGAAAGAGACCGTCTTTTTCGCGTACCTGAGCGTAATGGCCGGTGGCGATCAAGTCGGCGCCGAGGCCCATGGCATGGTCGAGGAAAGCCTTGAACTTGATTTCGGCGTTGCACAGGATATCGGGATTGGGCGTGCGACCGGCCTTGTACTCATCGAGAAAGTTGGCGAATACCCGGTCCTTGTATTCCTGGCTGAAATTGACGGCCTCGATCTCGATGCCGAGCCGGTCGGCGACCGCAACCGCATCGATCAGATCCTGCTTCGAAGAACAGTATTCGTCGGTGTCATCGTCCTCCCAGTTCTTCATGAACAGGCCGACAACTTCATAGCCCTGCTGCTTGAGCAGGAGGGCGGCGACTGAGGAATCTACTCCGCCGGACAAGCCGACGACTACGCGTTTTGGTTTCATAAGTGTGTGATCACGCTCAAGGGAAAGCGTTGTCCTGCCAGGTAATGTTCGACGCAAGTCAGTACTTGCGGGCTGCGGTGGATGGCGCGGCTGGCGCGGATTTCATCCGGGCTCATCCACAGTGCGCGCAGCACGCCGGTATCAAGCTTTTGCCCGGGGTTGTGGTCGCCGGCCTTGCCGATGAAGGCAAAGCGCAGATAGGTGATGTCCTTCTGCGGATGACGCCAGTGGTAGACGCCGAGCAGATGTTCTGGCGTGAAGCCGTAGGCGGTTTCTTCATTGGTCTCGCGGATTACTGCGTCGACCAGCGTCTCGCCATTTTCGACATGACCGGCCGGCTGGTTGAGGCGGATGCCATCGGCGGTTTCTTCTTCAACCAGCAGGAATTTGCCCTGCTGTTCGATGATGGCGGCGACAGTCGTGTTCGGTTTCCAGATCATGATGGCTTCAGGTTCAAAAACAGCATTTTACCCTGCCGCGCAGGATCAGGCTAACCGCGGGAACAACCCTTGCAGGCCGTTGGCGATGAATTCGACCGCCATCGCCGCCAGGATCAGCCCCATCAACCGCGTGACGATATTGATGCCGATGGTGCCCATGCGCTCGGCGATGCTGGTGGAAAGGCTGAGTGCAAGCCATACCATCAGGCAGACGACACCGATCGGCAGTGTCAGTGAAAACTGGCCGATCATGCCGGGGCTGGCCTGCGCGGCGATGATCATGCTGCTGATGGCGCCCGGCCCTGCCAGCAGCGGGATGCTGAGCGGAACAATTGCAATCGCTTCGCGCTCGGCCACCGCGGCGGCTTCTTCCCGGGTTTGCCGGGCTTCGCTCATTTTTCCGTACATCATCGAAATGGCAATCAGGATCAGCAAAATGCCGCCGCCGACCTGAAACGAGGGGATGCTGATGCTGAAGAAAGCGAGAATCTTGTCGCCGAGCACGGCGGAGAGGGAAAGCACCAGAAATACGGTGAAAGCGACGGTTTTGGCGATACGTGCGCGGTCGGCCCTGCTCCAGCCTTCGGTTGCGCTGATGAAAATCGGTACGCTGCCGATCGGGTTGACGATAGCGAACAGTGCAATGCCGATCTTGAATAAATAAGCCCATTCGAGCATAGGTTTAATCCTTCAGTTT
>JBEDHT010000192.1:0-3033 GCA_041174025.1 Pseudomonadota bacterium | reverse complement strand
GTATGCAATTTGCTTGATTGGCTTGAAGCGTTTTTAACTGGGTGATGATGCTCATAACAGCTACTTTGGTAACTGGGTACGTTTCTCAGTGGGCACTTTCAAGCCAAAGGCGATTGCCATACGATGTGCGTTTCTGGCAGCCAGGCGCAATGCTTTCTGGAGTTCTTTGATATCGAGATTTGTTAACGGGTTTGTGCAATTCGTTTCAGTTGTTGCCATGACTGGCTCCTGATGACGTTGGCTTTCAGGCATTATTTCTGCCAAGCATCCCGTAGCGTCACCGTCCGGTTGAACACTGGCTTACCAGCCACACTATCTTTCTTGTCCGCAACAAAATAGCCGTGGCGTTCAAACTGGAAGGTTTCTTCGGGGTTTGCGTCTTTCAGTGCCGGTTCGAGTTGGGCGGTGATGACCTTGACCGAGTCCGGGTTGAGGTCGTCCAGGTAGTTGCGCTCGCCCGCGCCGGGATGGGCTTCCTTGAATAATCGATCGTAGAGGCGCACTTCAGCCGCGTAGGCATGCGCGGCGGAAACCCAGTGGATGTTGCCTTTCACCTTGACTGAATCCGCACCCGGCGTGCCGGATTTTGTATCGGGCAGGTATTCACAGTGGACGGTGGTCACGTTGCCGTCTGCATCTTTTTCGAAGCCGGTGCATTTGACCACGTAGCCGTAGCGTAGCCGTACCATGTTGCCGGGGAACAGGCGGAAATAACCCTTGCTTGGTTCTTCCATGAAGTCTTCGCGTTCGATCCACAGTTCGCGCGAGAGCGGCACCACGCGCTTGCCGGTTTCCGGCTGTTGCGGGTGATTGGGGGCAAAGCAGTCTTCTGCTGATCCTTCCGGATAGTTATCAATCACCAGTTTGATCGGGTCTAGCACGGCGATGCGGCGCATTGCAGATTCATTCAGCACTTCGCGCATGCAGTCTTCGAGGATGGTGTATTCGATCCACGAATCCGCCTTGGATACGCCGATGCGATCGGTGAACAGCCTGAAGCCCGCCGCGGTGTAACCGCGACGGCGCGCACCGGCCAGGGTCGGCAGGCGCGGGTCGTCCCAGCCGTTCACATGATTGTTCTCGACCAGTTCGATCAATCTGCGCTTGGAGAGCACGACGTAGGTGAGATTGAGGCGGGCGAATTCGTACTGCCTGGGCAGCGGGTGCGCGAGTAATCCACCCTCTGCCAGACGTTCCAGCACCCAGTCGTAGAACGGGCGCTGATCTTCGAATTCGAGCGTACAGATGGAGTGGGTGACGCCTTCGAGCGCGTCCTCCAGCGGATGCGCGTAGGTATACATCGGGTAGATGCACCATTGGTCGCCGGTGTTGTGGTGGGTGGCGCGCTTGATGCGGTAAATGGCCGGGTCGCGCAGATTGATGTTAGGCGAAGCCATGTCGATCTTCGCGCGCAGCACCATGCTGCCATCGGCGTGCTTGCCGTCGCGCATCTCGCGGAAGAGAGCGAGGTTTTCATCCGGGCTGCGGTTGCGCCATGGTGAATCCTTGCCGGGTTCGGTCAGGCTGCCGCGGTTGGCGCGCATTTCTTCGGCGCTTTGCTGGTCGACATAGGCGTGCCCGGCAGTGATCAGATATTCCGCCGCACGGTACATGAAGTCGAAATAGTTGCTGGCGAAATAGAGATGCGAAGCGCCGTATTTTTGCCAGCCGAAGCCCAGCCATTGCACCATCTCGATGATGCTGTCGACGTATTCCTGCTCTTCCTTTTCCGGGTTGGTGTCGTCGAAGCGCATGTGGCAGACGCCGTCATAATCACGGGCGAGGCCGAAATTGAGGAAAATGCTCTTGGCATGGCCGATGTGCAGGTAGCCGTTCGGTTCCGGCGGAAAGCGCGTGCGGATTTTTGCCGGGTCGGGCTCGCCCTTGGCGTGGTGCGCGGCATCGCCCGGAGTGCCTGCCCAGCGGCGTGAGGCGTTGGTACCGAGTTCGAGATCGCGCTCGACGATGTTGCGGATAAAGTTGGCGCCTGGCGCCACAGCAGTTTTTTCTGAGGACATGATGGATGCAGGAAAAGTAATAGCCGTATTTTACACGCTCGCGCCGGGCTTAAGGACTTCCTTAAGGACTTCTCTCGCTGTGCTAATATCGGACACAAACACCGAACCGAAAAAAGAATACACTGACCTTTCCCATATTGCGTTTGCTGGCCGATGGCCGCTTTCATTCAGGCGAGGCGATCGCCCGGCACTTCAGGGTGACGCGCACGACGGTATGGAATGCCCTGCAAGAGGCAGAAGCGCTGGGAGTGCAGATTTTCTCCGTGCGCGGCCGCGGCTATCGTCTGCCGGAACCGGTCGCGTGGCTGGATCGCGATGCAGTGCTCGACGCCATCGGCGAACAGCGTGCCTGGTACAGGCTGGAGTTGCACGATCATCTGGAATCGACCAACAGTTATCTGATGAAACAGGCTGCGCTTGGCGCGCCGCATGCAAGTTGTGTTGCGGCATCCCTGCAAACCCGCGGCCGCGGCCGTCGCGGGCGGGCATGGCAATCCGGCCTGGGTGCCAGCCTGACCTTCTCCTTGTTGTGGCGGTTTCAGTCCGGCGCGGCTGCGCTTTCCGGTTTGAGCCTGGCGGTGGGCGTTGCCATGGTGCGGAGTTTTCGTGATCTCGGCGTTGCAGAGGCGCAACTCAAATGGCCTAACGATCTGGTGGTCAGGCAGCAGGGCCGGTACCAGAAACTGGCGGGGATTCTGATCGAGCTGCAAGGCGATATGGAAGGCCCGAGCGCAGCGGTGATCGGTATCGGCGTCAATCTGCGCCTGCCGGGACAGGTCAAAAAGCATATCGACCAGCCTGCCATAGACCTTGCTGCCCTGAGCGGCAAAGCCGTAGACCCCAGCCAGCTGCTCGGTCTGCTATTGAAGAACATGGCGCAGACGCTGAGCGAATTCGAACAACGTGGCTTTGCCGCCGTCAGCGATGAATGGACGCAACACCATGCTTACCACAATCAACCGGTGCGCATGCTGTTGCCGGACGGGCGCGAGTTGCAGGGCGTGGCGCGCGGCGT
>JBEDHT010000191.1:0-3835 GCA_041174025.1 Pseudomonadota bacterium | reverse complement strand
AGAAATTCGTTGTCGAACGGCGGATCCTTGCGCATCAGAAGCGCATCGAAATCCTCGGGCGCGTGCTCCTGCGGCGCATCGATTTCGAACCAGTCGCGTCCCTCGATGAATTTGAACGGTCTGCACAGCAGCCGCGCACGGTCATGCCGCAGAAACAGGCCACCCTGTTCAGCGACGAACAGACTGTGGCCGCGGGCTTGTGCCACCCGCATGATGGCAAGGCTGGTGTCCTTGTAAGTGGCGAGGCTGGCAAGCGGGTCGAGGATGAAGGCGAGGCGCATGATCAGTTGAGCGGGTCGGTTTCTTCAAGCTCGATGGCAGCGGCCAGCAGCGCCAGTCTGGCGACTACGCCATAGGCATAGAAACGGTTGGGCGCGGCGTCCGGCGCGCTGCTTACATCAGGCAGCGTGCATGAAGCCTCGAATGCCAGCGGTACGAAATGCATGCCAGGGGCGTTGAGGTTCTCGTCGATGGCGCGGCCGGTATGCACCCGGTAAAACCCGCCGACGACATAGTGATCCATCATGTAAACCACCGGCTCGGCCACTGCATCGTTGATGCTTTCGAACGTATAGACGCCTTCCTGCAGGATCACTTCCGAAACCTGCAGGCCTTCCTTCACTACCGACATCTTGTTGCGCTGCTTGCGGTTGAGGTCGCGCATGTCGTCCGGGCTTTTCACCGTCATGATGCCCATGCCGTAGGTGCCTGCATCCGCCTTGACGATGACGAAGGGCTCTTGGTCGACGCCGTATTGCCGGTATTTTTCGGTGATTCTGGCGAGCAGGGATTCCACCTTGCCAGCCAGGCAATCCTCGCCGGTGCGGGCCTGAAAATCGATGCCGCTACAGGTTTCGAAATAGGGGTTGAGCAGCCATTCGTCGATTTCGAGCAGTTCGGCAAACGCTTTTGCCACGCGATTGTAGGCGGCGAAATGGTTGGATTTGCGGCGCGTTGCCCAGCCTGCGTGCAGGGGTGGAATCAGGTTTTGTTCGAGGTTCTGCAGTATCTCCGGAACGCCGCCGGAAAGGTCGTTGTTGAGCAGCACGGCACAACTGTCGAAGCCTTCCAGTACCAGCCGGTTGCCCTTGCGCTTCACCGGCTCCAGCAACAGGTGGTGGCCATCCTGCGTATCGAGCGTGGTGGGTTCGGTGATTTCCGCACTGAGGCTGCCGATACGCACGTCCAGACCGGCTTGTTTGAGGATGGTATGCAGTGCTGCCACATTGCGCAGGTAATAGATGTTGCGCGTGTGGTTCTCCGGAATCAGCAACAGGCGATGCGCTTCTGGGCAGACTTTCTCCACCGCGGTCATCGCCGCCTGAACGCACAGCGGCTGGAAGTCGGGGTTGAGGTTGTTGAACCCGCCCGGAAACAGGTTGGTATCGACCGGCGCCAGCTTGAAGCCCGCGTTACGCAGATCAACCGAAGCATAGAACGGGGAAGCGTGCTCCAGCCATTGGCCGCGGAACCAGTGTTCGATCCTCGGCATGGCATCCAGCATGCGTTTTTCGAGATCAAGCAGTGGGCCGTTGAGGGCGGTAGTCAGATGAGGAACCATGTGCGATCACTTGAAAAAGGTGTCGTGAGATTTTAGCGCATATTGTCCGGACGGGCGGTGCCAGCCCGTATTTTTCAATATAGCGGCTATAGTTAAATATCCCGGCAAAAAAAAACGGGCGCCAGGCGCCCGTAAAGAGGAGGAGGTAAACATGGAAATCAATCATGGTCGGCAAGCGATGTTCAGGGTTCAGGTATCCTGATTCAGAGACCTGCAATCCGCACAGCACAGTACCTGATGATTACTGAGCAATACTTGTGCCAACCAATCTCCCGTACAAAAGCGCTTTATATCAGCCAGCTAGCGTGACTGCGTGCGCTACGTTTGTTGTTCATGCACTGCGCTTGTCGTTCATGCACTACTTGCGGGCAATAAAAAAGCGGGCACGCATGCCCGCTTTTCTAACCGGATGTTGCCGGATTAACTGTGATACGCACGTTCGCCGTGAGATGTCGTATCCAGGCCTTCGCGCTCGGACTCTTCCGTGACACGCAGACCGATCAGCAGATCGACGATCTTGTAGAGAATGTAGCTGACCACAGTACACCAGACGATGGTGACTACTACAGCGTACACCTGGGTATACAGTTGTGCGCCCATGGTGACGCCTTCAGCGAAACCGACACCGCCGAAAGCCGGTGCTGCCAGCACACCAACACCGATCGCGCCGATGATGCCGGCAACGCCGTGGATGCCGAAGACGTCGAGCGAGTCATCGTAACCCAGCTTGCTCTTGAGCGATGTGACTGCCCAGAAGCTGATGATGCTGGCGACAAAGCCGAGCACAATCGCGCCCATCGGGCCGACAAAGGCACAGGCCGGTGTGATGGCGACCAGACCGGCAATTGCACCGGAAGCACCGCCCAGCATGGAAGGCTTGCCCTTCATGAGCCACTCGATGAAGATCCAGCCCAGCACGGCAGCAGCGGTTGCCACTTGCGTGTTGACCATCACCAGACCGGCAGTGCCGTTGGCAGCCAACGCGCTACCGACGTTGAAGCCGAACCAGCCGGCCCACAGCAGTGAGGCGCCGATCATGGTCATGACCATGCTGTGCGGAGGCATGGCTTCCTTGCCGTAGCCGATGCGCTTGCCGATGACGAGTGCACCGACCAGAGCTGCGATACCGGCGTTGATGTGAACCACGGTACCACCGGCGAAGTCCATTGCGCCGTCAGCAGCAAGGATGCCACCACCCCAGACCATGTGTGCGACCGGGATGTAGACGAAGGTAACCCACAGTGCGACAAATACCAGCAGCGCGGAGAACTTGATGCGCTCGGCAAATGCGCCGACGATCAGGGCCGGTGTAATGGCCGCGAAGGTTAGCTGGAAGGTGATGAAGATGAACTCGGGAATGGTGCCGCTCAGGCTGTCTGCACCAACGCCTGCAAGGAATGCCTTGCTCAGGCCGCCGATGTAGCCGTTGAGTCCGCCACCGTCGGTGAATGCTAGGCTGTAGCCATAAAGTACCCACAGCACCGAGATCAGCGAGAAGGTGACGAATACCTGCATCAGCACCGACAGCATGTTCTTGGCGCGCACCAGGCCGCCGTAGAACAGTGCGAGGCCGGGGATCGCCATCAGCACGACGAGAACGGTCGCCACGATCATCCAGGCGGTATCGCCGGTGTCGAGCGTGGCTTCTTCTTCAACGGCTGCTTCTTCAGTCACGACTGCCTCAGCGGCAGGGGCTTCTTCAACAACCATTTCAACCGCTGGTGCCAGCTCTTCAGCCGGCATGGCTTCTTCTGCGACGCCAAGGCCGCTGAAACCCAGCATGCTCATCAGAGCAATCATGGAAAGTATCTTTTTCATGGCATTCCCCTTATAGCGCGTCCGGGCCGGTTTCGCCGGTGCGGATGCGGTAAACCTGCTCAAGATTGAAGACAAAAATCTTGCCGTCACCGATTTTGCCGGTGGTTGCGGATTTTTCAATGGCTTCTACGACCTGATCCAGCATGTCGTCGGCAATGGCGACTTCCAGCTTGACCTTGGGCAGAAAATCGACGACATATTCAGCGCCGCGATAGAGTTCGGTGTGGCCTTTCTGGCGTCCAAAACCTTTTACTTCGGTGACGGTGATGCCCTGTACGCCTATGGCGGAGAGGGCTTCACGCACCTCGTCAAGCTTGAACGGCTTGATGATAGCGGATACGAATTTCATGTTTGTCTCCTGGTGAGTGTTTAAAAGCGGCGAAACAGGTTGCTTGCTGTTTCGCCACTGCCTTGCTGACCCCGATTAAAAGGTCTTCTGTACAAAGAACGTGAACT